>CBDUTA010000022.1:0-17463 GCA_965369785.1 uncultured bacterium | reverse complement strand
AATGTGGGAGGCACCTCACTTCGTGCTTTCGTGCTTTCGTTCGGATTCGGCACCTCAGGTGCCTCCCACATTCCAGAGGTCCCTGCCTAATGAGGAGTGCCTCCCACATTCCAGAGTCTTTGCAAGCCCCTGACTCGCCCCTACGCCGCTTCGCGACGACAGCCTTTACATAATCCGGGCTAAGAGTATTCCCAAGACCAGCCGATAAGGGCTATGCATGATGTTTCATTCTTGCAGGAAGGAAGTACGAAACCTCTGGCATCTGCTTTTGAAGCCAGGTGAGTTTGGCTGCAAGGATGAATAAAAGCGAATAAGTATAGTTTCCACTGTGGAAACCTACTGTAGACAGGTGGACGATACGCATGGCTATTCCGGATGAAATCTTGGGTAACATTGATCGGCTCGAGCCCCTGCCTGTGACCGCCCAGCGACTCGTTTCCTTACTGGGAAATGATGATGACGTCCCCGTCGCTCAGATCGCAGAAACCATTGAGTACGACCAGGCCATAGCCTCAAACGTCCTCCGTCTGTGCAACTCAGCCTATTATGCCGGGCAATTCCCAATCGAGAATTTGCGCGATGCAGTGGTGCGCCTGGGTATGTCCCCACTACTGGAAATGGTACTGGGTAATTATCTCAATCGCCTCGGGACGGCTGCACCGCTGTATGACCTCGATGAACAAGAACTCTGGTTGCATTCGGTTGCCGTCTCCCTGGCGGTGAAGGAACTCGTCAAGGAGTGTCCAGAGAGAATCCCCAAGGTGGCTCCGATTGCCGGATTAGTGCACGACATCGGGAAGCTGATCATGGTGCGATACTGCGAGGCCAATGTTTCCTCCATCTTGGACCGGTGCAAGGCCGATGACCTCACCTTTGTCGAAGCCGAACGGGAACTCTTTGATTTTGATCATGCCGAGGTCGGAGCAGCTGTGGCTCGTGCCTGGAACTTTCCCGAGTCAATGACTTATGCCATCGAAAACCATCACCAGGTGCCGACGCCAGCTGACAGCCCCATGCTGGATGCCGTCGTTCTTGCAAACCTGGTGGCTAAGACCATCGGAGTCGGCCTGGGTGCCGAAGGGATGAACCTGAAGGTGGACTCGGAGTGCCACCGTCGGTTGGGGCTGAACTTTGATGGCTTTTGTAGCGTTTGCGCCCACACGACTTTTGCCTTGGCCGATTTGAAGGAAACATACAACTAAGGGGATGAACATAGCCGGGCTAGCCGATTCTCGATTTGTTCATGCTCATTGTTCCATCTCCGCGGATCAGAGCTTCTGAAAGTTGACTCTAATGAAAAGGCCGCCAGTTGACGATACATCCTTTCATAACCCCGCTCATGGCTTGATTCCGTGGCGGTATTGAGGAGTTATGAAAGGAACCGAACTCAAAATCTCCGGAACCTTGTGTGATGATCTTCTTCCACGAAGCCCTCATCAAGGAAGCCTCATAGGAAACCTTTTGAAGGCCGCATGGGAGTGTTTGCAATGGATAAACGTCTAAAAGAATTCTTGAAGGAAAGCAGGGCCAAGCTCAAGCTTCTGAAAAATGGACTAGGTTCGCTTGCAGGAAAATCCTTTAGAAAGAAGCTTTGCTCAGACCTCTCCAAGGCCATTCGGGATGTCCAGGAAGCTGCTGAGTTTCTAGGCTTTGAAATGTTGAACAGTGTTTCTGAAGGCGCGGCCTCGGTATTGGAGAAACTTTCGCTCAAGGAATTAAAACCCACCTCAGACGTCCTTGAAGCTTTGAAGCTGTCTGAGGTGGCCATGCGAGAAATCCTGAAATCTATCCGGGCAGGTGGAGAGGACCACCCAACGAATCACGCTGAATTGATTTCTCATCTCAAGGAGTTTTCAGAAGGGAAGGGTTCCGGCAAAAACCCCAAAGCCTCCTCTAAGAGGGTTGCCCCGGATAAGGACAAGTCTGCACAGACTGATCCAGCCACTCAGAAAAAGGCAGATTCTCCGGCAGCCGAGCTGGAGCCTTTCTCCCCTTTCAATGACGTGGCTGCACGGCTTTGCTCAGTCGAACCCACCGATACTTCCGATCTGGAGAGCCTCCGCGAGAATCTCCTTGTGATTGCACGCGACGAAAACGTTTCGGAGAATTGCCGAACATTGGCAGCCGAGGCAATGCTCAAAATCGACGATATCTTGTTCTCACAGCCGAATGATCCTGCCGGCAGCCTAGCCGAGGCCAGGCGATTGGTTGAGAGCGCGATGCAACCTGAACGGGAGCCACAAAAAGCAGATTCTCAAGTCCGAAGTGAGCCGGTCGACCCTGGCCCAGAACCTGATCCGGCAAGTGAAAGTCAGTTCCCGGAGGACTTGCCTTCCGATACAGATACAGAACTTATGGAAGAGTTTATTACCGAATCTCTGGAATACATCGAAGCCTCAGAGGGTGCTCTTCTTTCCCTCGAAGCTGATCCTAATGACATGGAGGCGGTCAATACTGTTTTTCGAGCTTTTCACACCATCAAGGGAACGTCGGGTTTTCTGAATCTCAAAGGATTGGCAGAATTTGCCCACCGGGCCGAGACACTCCTGAGCCGGGTCAGAGAGCGAGAAATTCGCTACTCCGGAGGCTACGCCGATCTGGCGCTCCGGTCCCTGGACCTCCTTAAGGAACTCATTCGCTCCATCCAGGCTGCTCTAGCAGGAGAGCCGATGTCTAAACCCTTCGGCTATGACGATCTCGTACGCCAACTGGCTGATCCTGAGGCGGCCGGGATCTCAGAAGAATCGGCCACCGACAAAGGTTCTGGGCAACCCGTCGATCCAAGTGAGAAAAGTGGATCTCAGGTCCGAAAGTCGGGAAAAACTGGTTCAGTAGCTCGCTCATCGGTTCGAGTTCGAACCGATCGCCTGGACAGTCTGATCGATATGGTTGGAGAGTTGGTCATTGCCCACGCCATGATTGGGCAAGATCAAACGGTCCTGCATCGCAGCGATGTTGCGCTCACCAAGAAAGTTGCCCATGCGGGAAAGATCGTTCGTGACCTACAGAACCTGAGTATGTCCATGAGGATGATCCCACTAAAGTCGACCTTTCAAAAGATGGCGCGTCTGGTCCGCGATCTTTCCCGCAAAGCAGACAAGAATGTGGAGTTCATAACCGAGGGCGAGGAAACTGAGATCGACCGAAACATGGTTGATGTCATCAGCGATCCCTTGGTTCATATGGTGCGAAACGCTGTTGATCACGGCATCGAAGCTCCTGAGGAGAGACAGAAGAACGGTAAGCCAAAGAAAGGCACGGTTAGACTCTCTGCCTATCATTCCGGCGGTAATGTCCTGGTTGAGTTGCAGGACAATGGGAAGGGCTTAAACCTGGAAAAAATTGTGGAAAAGGCGATCTCGAAAGGACTGATCGAGTCGAAAAAGGGGATGACGGACAGTGATATCTTCAAGCTCATCTTCAAGCCGGGCTTCTCCACAGTCGACGTGGTCACGGATGTCTCGGGAAGGGGAGTGGGAATGGATGTGGTGAGGAGAAATATTGAAACTCTTCGAGGACGCATCGACGTCATCTCGAAGGTCGACGAGGGGAGTACTTTTACTCTGGTTCTTCCATTAACCCTGGCGATAACCGACAGTATGTTGGTTCAAGTGGGAGCGGAGCGCTACATCATTCCCACTATCAACATCTATATCACCCTCCAACCCAAAGCCAAACAACTCAATACGGTCGCAGGACGCGGAGAGATGTTGAGCCTAAGGGGTCAATTGATGCCATTGTTTCGCCTTCACCAGCTTTTTAACGTGAAGAATGCTGTTCACGATCCCACTCAGGGACTGTTGATCGTTGTAGGCGAAGGAGACCAGCGCTGCGCCCTTCTCGTTGATGAATTGCTGGGTCAGCAGCAGGTCGTTGTCAAGTCTTTGGGAAGTGGACTTGGCGACGTGCAGGGAGTTTCCGGAAGTGCCATTCTCGGCGATGGGCGCGTCGGCCTCATTCTCGATACTGCGGGGATTGTGGCTCTGGCTAGACATTCATCAACTTCCCCAGAGAAAACCGCCAGTCCAAACCAGGCCTTCATCGATGAGAAGATGAGACGGGCTTCCTAAGCCCAAAGTGAGGAATACGACAAGATGACCCTGACGCCAACGGAATTCGCCGCTACCGACTTGAGAGCAACCGAACTCACCCAAGCCGAGTTCAAAAAGATTGCTCATTTGACCTATCAACTCGTTGGTATTGACTTGAAGGAGAGCAAACGGGAGCTCGTGAAGGCCCGCTTGACAAAGCGGTTACGGGCCCTTGAACTCAGAACTTTTGAGGACTATCTCAAGGTCATAGAGAAGGACCATTCCGGAGAAGAGATGGCAACAATGATTGATTTGTTGACCACCAACAAAACCCAATTCTTTCGAGAGATTCAGCATTTTGAGTACCTGCAACACCAACTGCTGCCGCTCATGAACCGAAGTTCTTCAAAAATTCGCTTTTGGACTGCCGGCTGCTCGTTCGGGCAGGAACCCTTTACTCTGGCGATCCTTTTGAGGGAGGTTTTGGAAAATCTTGATCGGCGGGACGTCAGGATCCTTGCCACCGACATTTCCAGACCTGTGCTGGCCAAGGCCAGGAAAGGAATCTACCCTGAGAATGAATTGAATGATGTTTCACCTCAACTGTTGAGACGCTACTTCACCAAGATCAGCGATTCTCCCTCACCTTCCTACCAGGTCATTCAGCCGCTTCGCTCAATGATCCATTTTGCCAGGCTGAACCTGCTGGCAGCCTGGCCTATGAAAGGTCTGTTTGACGCTATCTTGTGTCGCAACGTGTTAATCTATTTTGACAAACCCACTCAACAGAAGCTGATTCGACGTTTTTGGAATTTACTTGTTCCAGGGGGACACTTGTTTATTGGTCATTCGGAGAGCCTGACCGGGTTGACCCATGACTTTCAGTATGTTCAAGCGGCTCTCTATGTAAAGGATTCCGCTGGAAGAATGGGCTCAGAGGGGTGAGACACACAGTGGGCATCGCTGAGATGAAGGTTGCCAACCAGGCAGGGGATGATCTCATCACCTATGCGTTGGGAAGTTGTCTGGGAATAGTCCTCTATGACCCGGAAGTTCGAGTGGGAGGACTATTGCACACAATGCTCCCATTGTCGAAGACAAACCCGAACAAGGCCAAGGACAAGCCCGCTATGTTTGTCGACACCGGTTTGCCGGAGTTGTTTCTCGAGGTTTATGAACTTGGTGCCAGGAAAGAGCGGCTTCAGGTGAAAGTCGCCGGCGGCGCCTCCCTCCGTGGAACTGAAACCGATTGCTTTCAAATCGGAAAGAGGAATCTGGTGATGTTCAGGAAGTTGCTGTGGAAAAACGGGCTATTGCTCAAAGCGGAAGATGTGGGTGGACACCGGGCCCGAACGATGACCCTGGAAATCAGTACGGGTATGGTTACGATCTCTTCAAACGGGGAACGGTGGGAATTGTAAAAGTGTGAGGGAATGCCATGTCACTGAATGTTTTGATTATCGATGACAGTGAAATCATGCGTCGCATGATTAAGCGGACTCTGAATCTCAGCGATGTGGCTGTGGGTGAAATTTACGAAGCTGCCAACGGGAGGGAGGGGCTTCTCCTTTTGGCTAAACACAGCATCGATCTCGCCTTGGTGGACATCAACATGCCGGTAATGAACGGTGAGGAGATGATTGAACGGGTGAGACAAAACCCAAACCTGGCAGGACTTTCCATTGTTGTCGTTTCCACCGAGGGCAGTTCAACCCGAATCGAGAAGCTGGCAGAAAAGGGAATCGCGTTTGTCCGCAAGCCCTTTAGTCCCGAACAACTGAGCGAAATCATTCTGGAGAATACGGGAGAATCCGATGAACGAGAACATTGAGACGGTGCTATACGGGACGGCTGCCTTGATTTTCGAAGAGTTGGGATTCATGTTCTCCGATCGAGAATTGAGTGAAACTCAGCAAACCGCACAGTTCGAAGCAGCGGCCGCGGTCGATTTTAAAGGAGCTTTCGAGGGCAGAGTCGTGGTGCAGCTTTACGGAAATATCCTTTCCAACTTGACTGAGAATATGTTGGGCGAAGATGGACCGCCCAACCAGCAAATTCAGTGGGACGCCTTAAAAGAGATTGCCAATGTGATTTGCGGCAACATTTTGCCCGCCGTTGCCGGCCCTGAAAAACTCTTTAATTTGAGTGGACCTCAAATCATTGAAAAACCCGAAGTCATGAAAAAAGGCTCTGCTCCGAGTTCTGAGACTCAGATTGGCATAGACGAGGGTCGGGCCGAGATCCTTCTTTTCATGAGTGGATCTGGAGGGTCTGACGGGGGAAAAGAATGATCCGAGTGCTGATTGTCGACGATTCGGCGGTTGTTCGAAAAGTGCTGTCTGAGCAACTTTCGCAGTACCAGGATATTGAGGTGGTGGGCACCGCCATCGATCCTTATGTGGCGAGAGAAAAGATCGTCAGGATTCGCCCCGATGTGGTGACCCTGGATCTGGAGATGCCGAGAATGGATGGCCTGACGTTTCTGGCCAAATTGATGAAGCACTTTCCTCTGCCCATCGTGATCGTCAGTTCATTGACTCCCCGCAACAGTAAACTTGCCCTGGAAGCCTTGCAGCTGGGAGCCGTGGAAGTGATTAGCAAACCCTCCTCACAGTACTCGACTCCCGACAGCGCAAGGTTAGTCAGGGCTATCCGGGCTGCCGCCTCCGCCAGAATCGTCAAGTCCCAGCTGGGTACTCAACCTGTTGAATGTTTGAAGATCCCCTCTGTTTCGAAGCTTGACACGACCCATAAGATCCTGACGATTGGGGCTTCTACGGGAGGAACCACCGCCATTGAAAATGTTCTCCGTGTTTTACCTCCTACAACCCCCGGGACCTTGATCGTACAGCACATGCCGGAAGATTTTACCGGACCCTTCGCCGCCAGGTTAGACGATGTTTGCCCCATGCAGGTACGCGAGGCGCGGGACGGAGACAGCTTGGCGCCGGGAATTGTGCTGGTGGCCCCGGGAGGTCGACACCTGTTGCTGAAATGCAGCGGTGCACGGTACTTTGTTCGCGTCCAGGACGGTCCTCGAGTAGGTTACCAGCGGCCGAGCGTGGACGTTCTCTTTTACTCTGTAGCACGGAATGCCGCTCAAAATGCTGTGGGTGTGTTGCTCACGGGAATGGGGGCGGATGGTGCCAAAGGCTTATTGGCCATGCGAGAGAGTGGAGCACAGACGCTGGCTCAGGATGAAAAAAGCTGTGTGGTCTTCGGCATGCCCAAGGAAGCCATCAAATTAGGTGCCGCCCAACAGGTCGTTTCCCTGCAGGAAATGGCTCGCGCCATCCTCCGGTCATTGGGCTCACAACAAAAAGCTGTCGCCTCCTGAAACTGCGGCTTCTCCAGGGAAGCAGCCCCCAAGCAGGCGCCTCGGATCGTAAAGGTCGCAAAGATGAGTATGGGTTACTACCAAGAGTTTTTTATGGGAAATAAACGTTTTTCTGTGAAGAGAGGAAAACTGCCCATCTCCTGGCTCATACTCCTCAATCTTTTACTGGCTGCCGCTCTGTTTCTGGTGGACCTTCAAATTCCCTTGGGCGTGGCGGGGGGCGTGCCCTATGTAGCTGTAATATTGGTGTCTCTGTGGTGTCCGGGTAGAAGGTGGACTGTCTTTTTCGCCATCCTTTGTACGGGACTGACGATTCTTGGGTTCTATGGGTCTCCAACGTGGGTTCCAACGGGCGGTCAGCTGTGGAAAGTCTTAGCCAATCGATTTCTGGCTGTATTCGCCATCTCGGTCACAGCAATACTCTCTCTGCAGCAGAAGCGAGTGCAGATGGTCCTAAGAAAGCATCGAGAACGCCTTGAAGATGAAATACAGGTGCGGACAGGCGAACTCAGGGCGGCCAATGAGGGACTTGAAGAGGAGAACCTGGTCCGACAACAAGTCAGTGACGTCCTGCTAAAGACCGCCACAGAACTCAGACTACTCAACGAAACGGGAGACCTTCTTCAGAGCTGTGTCAATGCCAAAGAAGCATATGCTATCGTTGGTCAGTTTGCCGAAAGGTTGTTTCCCGGCACTTCGGGTGCATTGCATGTGATGAATTCTTCTTCAACCCTCGTGGAAACTGTCCTCCACTGGGGCGAGTCTCGGTCAATGGAACCGTTTTTTGGCCCTGATGAATGTTGGGCACTTCGGCGTGGGACTACCCACCTTGTAAAGGATCCAAGCCACACGCCCGTGTGCCGACATGTCACGGGGACTTCACCCAACGATTTGTGCGTACCCCTCCTGTGCATACCTATGATCGCCAAGGGTGAGACCTTGGGCGTGCTGTACCTGGAGGGCTTCTTCTGTCCGAATCAGGATGAGCAGGTCGAAGAAGGTGGGGCGATCCCGAGACAGGACCTGGCCAGGGCCCTGGCCGGAGATATCGCCCAGGTCATTGCCAACCTGAGACTGCGAGAGCGCCTGGCATGGCAGGCCAACCACGATCCGCTGACGGGTCTCTACAACCGGCGTTTCATGGAGGAATCGCTGGACCGTGAGCTGGAGCGATCCGTTCGCAGAGAATCTTCACTGGGGATTATGATGTTGGATTTGGACCACTTCAAGCGGTTTAATGACACTTTTGGCCACGCCGCCGGTGACACCCTTTTACGCGAGGTGGGAGTCTTTTTGCGAACCCACACACGTGGAGAAGATATTGCCTGCCGTTACGGCGGAGAGGAGTTTGCGCTCATTCTTCCGGATACATCCCTGGACGATTGCCAACGACGTGCCGAGCAGCTGCTGGAGGGGATCAGACACTTGCGGGTAGACCATCGTCAACAGTCTCTAGGGGCCATCACAGTTTCGCTGGGACTCTCTGTTTTCCCTTTTCATGGTAAACGTATAGGAGAACTCTTGCGGGCAGCGGATCAGGCTCTTTATCAGGCCAAGGAGGAGGGCCGCAACCGGGTGGTGGCAGCAGGACTACCGAAACAGGAGAACAAATTGGCATCTTAGCCAGTTTTGCGAAATTAATACTGATTTGTGATAAAGCTTTGTTGTATCCAAAACAGCTTGTTCATGGCACCCAGTGTTCTTGCACGCTTTGCTTCATCGATATCCAACTTCAAAATTCTCTGGAAGAATAAATCTGTTATATAGCAAAGCAGCATATTCATTTGCATTAAAGGTATCTGTATGGATACGCTCCCCACCTTGGTTGTATGCATTTTCCCGACGGCATCCATAAAATCGGCCGTCGCCTCATCAAAATCAGCTACGAACAACTCCGTGAAATAACGGACCAGGCGTGTTTTGCGAAAGGCGATCACCTCGTGGTCAGGGGTCAACTCTTCCGGGCTTTCAGCCACCGGTCCTTCATAATCATGCTGCCGATAATGAACAAAATGTCGTCTTGTGAAATCTGTCGTCAGCAACTTTTCGTAGATTTCATCTACGATATCGGGTAATTGTTCTACCAAATACGGTGATACCTCATGTATCGCCCGAATATCCTCAGAACCAAAATCGAGAAAAGCAAATAGACTCTCAAGTCTATAATGAGAATCCTTACTGAGTCGTTCTTCATCGATTTCTAAAACCTGGGATGCCATCTTATTCTTCCTTTCTAACCATAACTTCGTGCATAAGTCCCTTTTAGCCCGGAATATGCATAAATTTTCTACTGTGGCGCCCAAACCATCCGCCCTGACTGCGTTGCGCTCGCGACCAGCAGATTCGAAGTGCGGGACTCTTTGAATCAATTAACCCTGTATTCTTATCGTCAGCTTGACTGGAAAACTTTTGGCTTGTTCCCTCCGCTGGTACTGGCGGTTAGGGATATAGGAGTTTGCTAGCCCGGATGATGCATAGGTTCTTGTCACGAAGCGACGAACTGGTGTGAGAAATACGGGCTAATAGCGAATTATTACTGCTATAGCAGCAATAATGACCAGGAAAGAGCTTTTGACCTCAGAATCCAGTTATCTCGTCGATTATTACTGTGATGGCAGTAATAAATAGCAGTAAGGATCCAATCGGGTCTCCTCATTAGCTAAGAATCTCTTATTTTACTGTTATAGCAGCAATATTGTGCTATCCTTGGCCCATGGAGGATTTTGACCTCATTGGCCGGGCCGTTCGGTTTCATCGCAAGAAGAGCGGACTCTCTCAACTGGAGCTCGCGAATCTGGCGGGAGTGGGTAAGACGGTGATCTTCGACGTGGAGAAGGGCAAGAATACGGTACGCTTCAGCACCCTGGCCAAGATCTTTCGAGTGCTCAACATCCGCATCAGGCTGGAGAGCCCTCTCATGGACCAGTTTGAGGAGACAGCGAATGAGGAAAGCTAAGGTCTTCATGCACGGCGAACTCGCGGGCACGTTCATGGAACTGGCGCCGAAAAGGAACTACCGCTTCGAGTACGTCGAAGGTTACCGAGGTGAGCCCATTTCTCTTCGCCTGCCCATCCAGCAGCGCGCTTACGAATTCGACGGCTTTCCACCTTTCTTCGATGGCCTGCTGCCGGAAGGGCTCATGCTCGAAGCGCTACTTCGGCGCCAAAAGATCGACCGGCACGACTACTTCAGCCAGCTTCTGACAGTGGGACGGGACTTGGTAGGAGCCGTGACTGTCGAGGAGGCCCGATGAGCCGTTGCCCAATGACCTATGAACGTCTGGATGAAGGCCGCTACTCGCTAACGGGGTTGCGCCGACTGTCCTCACGGCTCGCAGAACTCGAGGATTTCCCTTACACCGCCGAGGAGCAGGTTCGGGAGGCTCAAATCCGAGCTTCCAAGCTCTCCATCCAGGGTGTGCAGCCCAAACTTAGTGCTCGGCTCAGTGTTGCCAAGCGAATCTTTGAGGTGGTTGACACAGGAGGCCGTTATATCCTGAAACCGCAAAATCAGCTGTATCGAGAACTTCCGGAGAATGAAGACCTTTCCATGCGCCTGGCCTCAAATGTCGGGATCGAGGTGCCCTTACACGGACTTATCTATTCAAAGGACGGCTCCCTCACTTACTTCATCCGGCGCTTTGATCGGCAAGGTCGAAGCAAGGTAGCGGTGGAGGATTTCGCACAACTGGCCGGTTTGTCGCGCGACACCAAATACGATTTCTCGATGGAACGTCTGGTTCCAATACTTGAGGAGCATTGTACCTTCCCGGCTATCGAAAAACTGAGACTCTTTCGCCTGACATTGTTCAACTACTTGATTGGAAACGAGGACGCGCACTTGAAGAACTTCTCCCTTATCCGACTGGGCGACAAGATCGAATTGAGCCCGGCCTATGATCTGGTGAATACGACCATTGCCCTCGAAGAGGCCCAAGAAGAGATGGCGCTACCTCTTATGGGAAAGAAACGCAAGTTCAATCGGGACACGTTCTTCGGTTACTTCGCCCAGGACAGACTGGAGCTGAGTGATCAAGCCATCAATCAGGTGGAAAAACAATTCACGTCCTGCCTGTCCGAGTGGGTTCCGATCATCGATGTAAGCTTTCTGTCACCGGAACTGAAGGAGGGATTCCGCGCCATTGTAGAGGATAGAAGGGCACTTTTGGAGTTGTAGGAAAGTCGCGGCAGCCGTTCTTGGTTGCGGAGATTCATGGTTATCGGGAACGTGGGAACTCATCCGGGGGATCCAGCCCAGCGCATCCTGGAGCAAACCACCCCTGCCGCACAAACATTTCTGGCACAAGCCCCTACTCAAAGCGATCGGCACATAATCCTTATCCTAACCTCGGCCAGAGAACTCTTGGCCTGTTCCTTCCGCCTGTACTTCTCTAACGTTTCTTTTCTGTTTGCCGATAAAGTTAGTGAGTAACTTGCTGACCCATCGCTAGGATTTGTCGTGTCCAGAATTTCCGTTCCTCACAGAACAGGCGCCGGCTGCAAACCGGTCATGGCCAAGACGCTCGTTTCGCTCTTTGCACCTTACCCAAGGCTGAGTCTGAGCCTGGGGAAGGAGGAAATTTACAAACGGTTTCGCTGCATCGAGCCAAGTTTGGTGAGTTATCACGACAGCAAGCTTGGGGTGGAGAAGTCCGGTGTCCAAGTCCTGGTAGCCCATGCCGCTGATTCACCTGCTGGAGTAGCCTCCTTTCTTGTCGAGACCAACGGCCATAGAAGCGGCCCCACCAATCAATTCGGTCGAATCGATCTGGTCATCGTTTCACCGGAGTGCCGCGGCCTGGGTCTTGGACGACTGCTCGTGTTTGCCGTGATCATTCAGTTGTTGGAAGTCTACGGACACTCTCTTTACTCCATGAGTTGCCTGGCGGCCCATCCGGCTGTTGAAAAGTGTCTGGAAGAGGTGGGATTTCGCGGTGAGAGAAGGTCGAAGGGTCAATTCAAACACGAAGAGCTCAGGCTGGAGGCTCTCGACATCAATGATCTCTTAAGCACCCTGGCGAGCAGGATGAGCTCTGCAATGCAAGCGACGAACTTCCGCTTGAGACAGAGGCAATAGCGTATCGGATTGACTTACAGATTCGGTTATTTCTGGGATGAGAAACTGGCTGAGCGAAATACCGGTTTTCTGTGCCCCGAGAGCCCCGAGCGTGTTCGAGTCCTGGCCCCTGAGAAAGTTCTCCGTTGTCCAGAAGAAGTCTCTACTTACGGAATCGAGACACGAGAGGACTCCATCTTGCGTCTGGTGCATGAGCCCGCCTATATAGAGAGCGTTGAAAAGGCATTTTCCCAGGGTCGCCGCTGTCTGGATGCCGGGGACACACGGGTTACCGCAGATCTTTTCGAACAGGCGTTTCTATCGGCAAGTGCCGGGTGTTGCGCCCTGGATGAGATTTTCCAGGACAGGCTGACAACCGCATTCTGTGTCACGCGTCCCCCTGGACATCACGCCAACAGTGTTCGGGCTTTAGGTTTTTGCGTCTTTAACAACGTTGCCATAGCGGCCAGATATTCCCAGACCACCTATGGCATAGATCGCGTTCTCATTCTGGACTGGGATATCCATCCGGGAAATGGGACCCAGGAGATCTTCTGGGAGGATCCCACGGTTGCTACTCTTTCTTTCCATCAAGCCGATCATTTTCCTGAGGCCGGCACCTCTGATCTCATGGGTGAGGGCGACGGAAGAGGTTTTAATCGCAACGTTCCTTTTCCTCCCGGCACCGATAGTCCAACTTATTTGCATGCTTTTGACCATGTGCTTGAAGAGGTGACTCGTCGATTTCGTCCTGAACTGGTTGTGATAGCTGCCGGGTTTGATGCTCATCACCGCGATCCGGCATCGAAAATGAACCTGACAGAAAGAGACTTCGCCTCCATGACAGAGTCTCTACTTCGGATCACAACCTCGTATACAGGCGGAAGAACCCTCAGTCTACTCGAGGGCGGCTACAATCCGCACTCACTTCAAGACAGTGTGATTGAACACTGCGATATCCTGGCCTCGGTCTGAGTGCAGACCGGCTGACCGCTGACAGCTGACCACTGACAGCCGTCAGCGGAAATTCAAAATCCCAAATTCCAAATCCCAAACAAATTCAAAATTCAAAATCCAAAACCTGGAACCACAGCCGGCTGACCACCTGACCGCACGAAAGCACGAGCACATGAAGGGGATGCATCCAAAGCAGATTCGGCACCTGAGGTGCCTCCCACTTTCCAGAGGCCCGTGGGCTGAAGCCCACGGCTCTGACTGCTCTCGAAAGCACGAACTCACGAACGCTCGACCGCACGAACTCACAGCGTGACGAAGTCACGCCCAGCACCAACTCACGAACACGCGCCTTGACCCATTCTTTTCCTTCACGATAAAATAACATTTCAATCCATGGCACCGCACATCTCGGATTTTCTGTCTCAAGAGTTAAAAACACGATCCCTCAGTCAGTCTGACCTGGCCCGGAACGCGGGCCTGGGGACAGCGTCCATCAGTAAGTGGTTGAGCGGAACCGCGGTCCCGGATGAGAAGAGCTGTCTGAAGATTGCTGTGGCTCTGAGAGATGATCCGATAAGGCTCCTTAAATTAGCCGGCCATAACGATTTCGCGGAACTCCTGCAGAAGTTTCTTCCTGCAGAAGGAAGAGAGCTAACAGAAATCGATCTGTATCAAAATCCTGCACATGCGGAGCTTCATCTCAAACTTCAAGGGTATCTCTCTGTGGGAATGATGGAAGAGACCGTCAGATCAGTTTTCGAACAACTGGATTACACCGAGGTCAAATCTTCGCTGGCTAAAACGCCAACCTCGGAATTGAGTGACGCACTGACAAACTGCCTAGAGCTACCCTCCGGTATTCAAAGGATTCTGTCGATGGAGTTGAACCGGCGCAGCCAGGACCTCCCTGACGGACAACTCGCTGAAATCATGCAATATATCCAATCGACAAGATCACCCAAAAAGAATCCGCAAAAATGATTTGGCATCGGGAATCAAGCAGCCGCACAGAAAGATTTCCGGCTGCCTTCGGGCCGTTCAGATCGAACAACCTGGCTAGCCAAAAAGGCAGGGATTGGGTTAAAGCGTCAGCCATCGACCCTGTCGTGAGGGTAATCACAAGCATCGTGTCAGGCGTGAAGCTATTGCCCCCTGACCAGATACTGATCCACGGCCGATGACTGACGCTACTCAACCAGTGAGGTAATCACTATCGTTTCAGGTTGATCGCCTCCTGGGTAACTTCGTCGGCTGTCAGAATCACTCGGGAGCTGGCTTGATAACCTCTTTGGAAGAGGATGAGCTTGATAAATTCCTCTGCGATATCCACATTGGAGTTTTCCAGCGAATTGCCACGAATCAGACCCCGTCCGCCGGTGCCGGCCGAACCGACACTGGCCAATCCGGACTGGAGGCTTTGGCCAAGGAGATTCGTACTTACCTTGGTCAGACCTTGAAGGTTACTGAAGTTAGCCATCACAACCTGGCCCACAGCTTGTGATTTACTATTGCTAAAGAGCCCTTCAACCACCCCATCGCTTCGCACGATAAAGGAGGTAAGGACACCGGCGCTGTTCCCATCCTGAAAGGTTTCCGAGGTGGCACTGGGAAGAGTGTACCCAGTGATAAAACCTTCACCCGCGGCTGAGAATAGATCCCAATCAAAGGTAAGATCGGCCGCACCGTTTGTGAATCCGGTAATCGCTATTCCCGTGACATCCGCAGCGGGCGTAGTCATAATTCCCGCATTGCTGAATACCACGGTACCGGCTTTGATCACCACCGCGGGATCACCCACATTCCCCCCAACCTCCTCTGGTGCAATCGTCATTGAATAGTTCCAGCCAGGCGCTGTTTTCGTGAATTCAAGCACCACCGAGTGACTGTCACCCAGAGAGTCAAAGACCAGGGAAGAGGTGGCAAATTTGTCACCTGTCGCCGTTTGCGAATCGAGGTTGACCTTAAAGCGAACCTCCGTAGTGACTACAGGAGGAACGATCTTACCGGGATTGACATCCATGGGAACCAGAGCACTGACGGTATCGATCGTACCATTGGCGTCAGCCGGATATCCCAGAAGGAATAAACCATCCGGCCTCATCAACTTGCCCTCATTATTGATCAGAAAGTTTCCTGCTCGGCTGTAAAACTGTGAACCCTGTCCGTCGCCTACCACGAAGAAACCCGGTCCCTGAATGGCCAGATCGGTGTTCAGTTGCGACTGTTGGATGTTCCCCTGCGACCAGACTTGCTGAGTATTGGAAGGGATAACGCCCTGACCAATCGAAATCTCCCCTCCTGCAAACACCAGCTCATTGAGAAAGAGGTTGCTATTTTTGAAAGCAACTGTGTTGGAATTGGCCAGGTTGTTGCCCACCAGGGCGATCCCTTGATTGTTGGCCGTCAATCCGGACAATCCGATTAGAAAAGGATTTGGCATTGTGTTTTTTCTCCTTAAGAAATTTGCTCTGAATTATTATCTTCCGTCTCGGAAGGTGTTTGGGAGAGCGACTGGGCTTGAGATTCAGTCGCCTCCCGGATGAGAATCAACTGCTCCAGCGAGCTGAATTGTGCAAGCTGGGCGATAAACGCGGTATTATCCATGGGACTTAATGGGTCCTGATTACTCAACTGTGCGACCAGAAGCTTGAGAAAATCGGTCTTTCCCAAGGTCGCTCCATTGGGAACCGCGCTTTGTTCCTGAGTACCGCTCAAAGGCGGGAGCCCGTCAATTGTCGTTTCCATTTTTCATAACCTCCTTCTGCTAAGCAAAGTAATGCATCCTTCCATCATCCAACTCCTGTCTTGTAAACAGTCCATCCTTTTCTTGGCCGGGTTCAGACCCAGGTTGACCTGAATCGCCCTGCGGATCATTTTTTCCCCCACTTTCTGTGTCACTCTTTGGCCTGTTCGAATCTGATCCGGAATCAGCGCTCAGATCCTGGAAAGTGACACTTCCCATTTTCACACCGGCCTGCTCAAACCGTTCGAGCAAAGTGGGGAGGTGGCTTTCCAAAAGGACCTTGACCGCCGGGTCCTCCACTGTAATGGTGGCAGTCAGGGTGTGATTGGAATTGAGAACCGTGTCTATGCGGATTTTTCCAAGGAACTCGGGCTTGAGACGAAGGTTAAAAGTTGTCTGCTCTGCCTGTTTCATCAACCGGGCACTCTGAACAATCTGAGCGATGGTCTCTTCCGAGTGAGAAAGATAAGCCTGACCAGGGACGGTGTTTGCCGACTGAACTCCCAGGTCGGCATTTCGGGAGCCTGACTCAGGGGATCCCTGAGTCTCTATCGGTGGAACCGACACGGCCACATCACCCGTATTTCTTACCAGTGAAGAGGTCGATGGTCCGCTTGTTCCCATTTTGAATTGCTCAGCACTCACAGTTTGTTTAACCGAACTGTTGGGATCGGAATGCCTTTCAGTGGAGGACTCGTTGCTCTCCACTTCGTCGGCAGCTGAGTTCATCTTCGCCTGCAGTCGTGTCTGATCCGAAGCGTTCTCTCCGGCAGCAGTGTCTTCCTGACCAGATTTCACGAAACTGCCGGCCCCGGCAGCACCCGGCTCAATCCCCATTCCTGTGTTTTGTGATTCAGGCTGCCCTGGGCCAGGAGACATCTGAAAAAGAGCCGGCTGGGAAGTCACTCTTGAAATCGGCTGCTCAATGACTCGACTTTGGGACACTGCGTTTTGTCCGCTTTGGCTTGATCCGCTTTCCCTTTCTGAGGACTGCGCCAGATACCCCTTTGCCGTCTCCTTGCCAACCGACTCAGCGAGCCGTATTGAGGAAATGTTCTGAGGCTCACTGGGCCTTGACCCGGCTATAGAGGTCTTGGGCACCCGCAGACTTTTTAGATCTTCCCTGGTTTCTCCCTCTCCGGCTTGCCCTTCCGAGGGCTGCTCCAGGTATCCCTGAGCCGTCTCCTTGTCGACAGACTCAGCGAGTCCTGGCAGGGAAATACCCTGAGATTCAATTTGCCCACTGGTGGAAGGGGAACCGAGCCGGACAGCCGGCGGAGAGCTCAATCCAACGACTTCTGGGGAGGGGGTTGCTGTCATCCCGCCCTGTGAAACTCCC
>CBDUTA010000021.1:0-17993 GCA_965369785.1 uncultured bacterium | reverse complement strand
TCATATAGTAATTCTGCAGCAGAGGATTCAATCCCTGTCCATCCTCCGGAATAAAGTTCAAGGTCTCAAAAGGATTGGTGGCAAAATTCAACAGGATCATGAAAAAACCAATGGTCCCCAGAAGCACAGCAGCGGTGTAGGGCATCAGATCGCGGTTTCGGTGACGATTCTGAACCGTTACCAGAAAAGAGAAAAAGGAAAGCACAAGGGCCCACAGCAAAAGACTCCCCTTTTGTCCACCCCAAAAGGCCGTGAACTTAAAACGGGTCGGGATATCCGAAGCGCTGTAGTTCGCAACATACTCCACCAGAAACTGATCGGTCAAAAGCAGGTACCAGAGGCAGAAAGACGCCGCTCCCAGGATGACGAAATTGGCGATCAGGCAGTTCTCGGCGCTACGCACGAGGGGAAGGTTCTTCTGAACGCCTCCCACGATAGCTGCTACCATTCCGAAGGCGCAGACCACAAGAGAGGCAATCAGGCAATAATGGCCCAGCTCGATCATCGCTGCTATTGCCTTACCGCAAGGGTCTTGATACTCATCTAATCACTTCCCTTTCCAATGGGAATCTCTTCCGGGTGGTCTGGACCGAGGGCTTCGTATTTGGAAGGACATTTTGCCAGAAGGACGTTGGCGTGAAACTTTCCTTCCTCAGGGCGATACATTCCTTCCACCAGTACCTCGGCGTTGTCCTTGAAGGTATCTGGAATAATTCCCTGATAGATCACCGGGAGGATCAGATCACTGTCTTTTTCGAAAACCAGAAACTCGACTTGAGATTGACTATTCTCCTTTTGAATACTTCCAGCCTGGACATAACCACTGACGCGAATCCCTCGATTGGAAAGCTCCTGTGCCATCTCGAGAGCCTCTGAAACAGTGTAATAGTAGACCATGGAATCGTTGATTCCACTGAACATCAAATAGGAGATGGCTCCCAGAATAAGCGATCCTACTATGACAAACTTCAGATGAGGCATGTGGTCGTTCCCTTCTTCCCCCGTAAAATGAGGACACCCCAATCTTAGCAGCTCTGAAAGCGTTGGAGAAGGGCAAAACCGCCGAATCAGGCTCTAGCCAGCATTTCTCTCTCACACCCGATCTACTGCGGCTGCGGATACGGCCGTATCTACGACGTTTCGCCCGGTCGGCCTGCTGGTGTCTCGTTTCAAAGGTAGGGAGGGAGCGTTTGCTGATGGGTGTTGCGAGGTAAGGTCAAGGAGTAAGGAGGAGGCGATGCAGGGCGCGTCGACGACGACAAGCACCACAGAGTTCACCCTCAACCCCCAACAGCCCGGAGGGTGGCGGCGGGACGGCATCGAAGTCTCTGTCACGAACTCGAGGCCGCCGCGCTTGCCACAAACGTCAAGTTATTCATGGGACGAGACACTAGAGGATTCGACCTGCTTCAGAGACTCTTCAATCAGGGACCGATTATCCTCTTTCGAGAGATTTTTCTTGATCAACTTGGATGCCACCAGCAGAGACAGATCGACAACCTCGTTCTTAATGACAGCGATGGCTTTTTCCGTCTCCACCTGGATCTGCTTCTCGGCATTACGAAGAATCGAATCTGCCTGAACCTTCGATTCCTGTCTGATCTCTCCCTTCAGCTTCTCCGCTTCGGAACGACTTTTCGCCAGAATGGACTGAGCTTCCACTCTGGCCTTGGAAAGAATCTCTTTCGATTCCAGTTGAAGTCTTTCCAGCCCCTGTTGTGCCTTCTCGGCATCATCCAAAGACTTCCGGATCATCTCCTCCCGTCTGTCCAACAGAGCTAAGAGCGGCTTCCAGGCGAACTTGGCCAACAGGACCAAAAGGACCAAAAAAGTGAGAATCGTCCAGAGAAACAATCCCGGATCTGGCTGGACCAAAGGGTTATCCATAACGAACTCCGCTTATCGTTGACTCAACAACACTCATTTCATCAAGACAATCAGGAGCACGAACACCTCGGCCAGAATGGCAACACCTTCTAGTAGGAAGAGAGGCAAATTGACAGCAGCGGTGATCTTGTCAGCCGCCGCTGGCTGGCGAGCAATGCTTTCAGCCGCAGCTGCAGTAAATCGACCAATTCCTAATCCAGCTCCAATGACAATCAATCCCAGACCAAGTGCCGCACCAAAGTAGTGCAGATTTTCCATGAAAGGTACCTCCGTTTCGTACGATTAATTCCGATTAATGATGAACATTTATCGCCATGCCAATAAACACGGCCGTCAGCAGGGTAAAGACATACGCCTGTACCAGCACTATGATTATTTCTAACGCGGAGACGCCCACCACCAGAGGAAGGGACACCACCAGACCCACACCAACACCCGCCAAAACACTCTGAAACATTTCACTAAAAATGAACACAAAGGAGAGGATCGCGAGGATGGCAATGTGTCCCCCCATCATGTTCGCCGCCAACCGCATAGTCAGAGCGAAGGGCTTGACCAGCAACCCCATAAGTTCGATGGGAATCAAGATAATATACACAGGCCACGCCAACCCGGACGGCACCACGTTCTTCCAGTGCTGGATGAAACCGTGGGCCTTGGTTCCAGCCACAATGATGGCCAGGAAGGTGATAAAGGCCAGCGCCGCGGTCACATTATAATTTCCCGTGGCCGTAGCACCGCCGTGAAGCAGCCTATTGATGATCGACTCGTGGTCAGTATGAAGAATAAAGCGATCTACCGCTCCCAACACTTCAAACATCGGAATCAACCCAAAGGCGTTTGCCGTCACGATGAAAAAGAAGAAGGTCAGCATCAGGGGCGTCCAGGTATTCACGAATTTCCTTCCCACATTGGGGAGAACGATCGAGTCCCGAATGAACTGAACCACTGCCTCCAGGGCATTCATGAATCCGGTCGGAAGGGGACGATCCTGCTTCAAATACTTTCGGATAGACCAGGTAATAAGAACAAAGAGAAGGACCGCCACAATCCAAAGCATCAAGACATGCTTGGTCACCGAGAAGTTGATGCCCAATACCGTTGGCAATTCAAAAATGGGATGATCAATGCTGCTGTTTGCAACGTGCTCAATGATCACTTCTCCGGGATTAAAGCCTACCGACTCGCTCCCTTCATCCGGCATCATCATCTCTTCTTTACCACCCGTTCTCTACCACACGGGGCCTTCTCTCTGCTCTAAACAGAGTTTGAAAGTACAGTGCCTCGGTTAGATGGAGTCCTATGAAATAGACGGTGAAACTGACCGCAAAGGGTAAGACCTGAAACGAATAGAAACCCACAATGACGCTGACGTAAACCCCATAAACCAACATCTTACCCATAAAAGCTCCGGTCATCAGTGAGGTCAGCGGGGCCCTTCGGTAGGTTCTTTCGACCAGTATGAGGGTTCCTATCGCCAACAGCAACGGACTCACCATTCCCAGGAGAATCTCCACTGCAACATGAGGAAGCATCAACGAGACAAGCCCCCAGGAACCAACACACGAAAAAATGATGCACGCCTGGATTTTCACCGTTTCCAGACCGCCTTAGCTATCTCGTAAAAACCGACAGCCATGCCCAAAAATAATCCACCCATCAAGAACCAGGGCGAGGTCATGAGCCACTGGTCCAGCATATAACCGATACCCCCCAGAAGCAGCACGGCTCCCACCAAGGTATAACTGGCTGTTGCAGCCGGTCCTGATCGGCGGATATTTTCCTGCAAGGACTCAAGCGATTTTGCCAGAAAACGATCCCGCTGACCGGACATGATGCCCTCCAGCTCGAAAAAAAATGGATCATAACAGAGAAGATAGGCTAGATCAATGAAGGGGGAAAACACCTGACCTCCTGACTGGAAGACCCTGACCGGCTGACCGGCTGACCCTGCACGCTTCGCGCGCAGAAAATAGGAAATAGGAATTCATTTTGAATTTTGAATTTTGAATTTGTTTGGGATTTGAAGTTTTGAATTTCCGCTGATCTAGGAGAGTTTGGGGACAGTCCCCAAACTCTCCTAGATCAGCGGCAGGTTAACGAATTGAGCGAGTTGGATGAAGGGCTCAGGGTAGAATCCGATCAGAAGGGTGAAGATTCCCGTAACCACCAGCACCACCACCAATCCCTTCGAAAAGCTCAGAGAAACAGGAAGATACTCCTTCTTCATGAACATCGAGACCACAATCCGGAAATAATAGAAGAGAGAAACCACCACGTTCAGAGCACCCACCACTGCCAGCCAAACCATCAAGGAGGCGTGGGGTTCACCCTGAGTGAAGGCGACCTCCAGCACTGCAGTAAAGACGTAGTACTTGGCGATAAATCCTGCCAAAGGAGGAATTCCTGCAAGGGACAGGAAGAAAACCAACATCAAAATCGCAACTGCCGGATGTCTGAAGTAGAGACCGTCGAAATCCTCCACTCTCTCCCCAGAGATATCCTTGCGTCGCAGCAGAATCACTCCTGCCCAGATCCCCAAATTCATAAAGGTATAGGCCAGTAGATAAATCGCCGAGGCGGTGATCCCGCGCTCGGTACCCGCGACTACTCCCATGAGGACAAAACCGGCATGAGAAATACTGGAGTAGGCCAACAACCTTTTGACATTTTCCTGAGTGAGGGCAGCCACATTTCCCAAGGTAATGGTCACCATTGAAATGAGTGCCAAAGGAAAAACATAGAGTTCCCAAAAACCTTCAAAGACGACGAAAAAGATTCGAAAGAAGATGGCAAAAGCTGCCGCTTTAACCGCCACCGACATGAATGCCGTGATGGGAGTGGGTGCCCCCTCATAGGCATCGGGAACCCACATGTGAAACGGTGCGGCGGCAATCTTAAAGCATAAGCCCGCCATCATCATCAGGAGGGACAACGTCAGGAGGCTGTTGTCCTCCAACTGGGTGAGCTGCCGTCCGATTGCATTCAGGTTTGTGCTGCCCCCCAGCCCGTAAAGCAGTGACATCCCATAGAGAATAATTCCCGTAGAAAAAGCCCCCAGCAGGAAGTACTTGAGTGCTGCTTCATTGGATCGCTTTTGGCCTCGAAAAAACCCCACCAGCACATAGGTGGAAATGGACATCAACTCCAGCCCCACAAAAAGGCTTACCAGATCAATAGCTCCTGCCATGAACATCATCCCGGCGGTGGCGAAAAGAATCAGTGCGTAGTACTCCGTGTGCTGTTCCTCTTCAATGTCCAGGTATTTATAAGACATGCTCACGACCAGAAAAGCAGCCACCAAAAACAGCATATCGAAGTATTGGGCAAAGGAATCGAGCGTGATCATGTTGTAAAAGGCGGGACCTGAATTCTCCCCCCAAAGCCAGAAAAGCTGAAGGGAGGCCATGGTCAGCCCGAAAAGGGCCAAGAGAGCATAGAAGGAACCGCGCTCCCCATCACGCGGCGGGATCAGAAAATCCCAGCACAAAATCAGCATTCCCCACAGAATCAAATGGAGTGGAGGTCCTATGGCTGCAGCGTTCTGAAGGAAGAACTCGAGAGGATTCTGTGGAACTTCAGGCATCGATTACTTCCTCACCGCCGCCTGGTCTGCCTGAACTGCCTGCGCTGTCCGCGCTGGAAGAGGACTGAATTCGCCCGGGCGTACTCTTTCAACGATCTTATTGACCGGCTCATGGAGATAATTCAGGAAGGTATTGGGGTAAAGACCGATCCAGAAGGCCAGAATAATCAAGGGCACAAAGGTCATCACTTCCCGCCAGTTCAAATCCGAAAGACTCTGATTTTCCGGATTGTCCAAGGGACCGAACATCACACGCTGGAAAAGCCACAACATGTAAGCCGCTCCCAGAACGATGCCCACAGCTCCAAAAACGGCCCAGAGTCTGTATGCCGGATCTGCAAACAGCCCTTGCAGGACCATATACTCGCCAATGAATCCGTTGAGAGTAGGCATCCCGATGGAGGAGAGGGTCATGATCAGGAAAACAACGGCGAAAACCGGCATGTTCTGGGATAGACCCCCAAAATCGGCGATCATCCGGGTGTGCCGCCTCTCATAGATGACGCCCACGATCAAAAACAGAGCTCCCGTGGAAATTCCGTGGTTAATCATCTGCAGAATTCCGCCTTCCAGAGCCACCGGAGTGGCAATGAAAACACCCAGCATGCAAAAGCCCAGATGGCTGACCGAAGAGTAGGCCACCAGCTTCTTCATATCCTGTTGCATCATGGCCACCAGAGCACCGTAGATAATGCCAATCACACAGAGCACCAACAAAAACTTTAAGAATGTCATGCTGGCCTGGGGAAGAATCGGCAAACTGAGGCGCACAAACCCGTAGGTCCCCATCTTCAGGAGTATGGCGGCCAGAATGACGGATCCTGCTGTCGGTGCTTCGACGTGAGCATCAGGAAGCCAGGTATGGAAGGGGAACATGGGGACCTTAATGGCAAAACCGAGAAAAAGGCCCAGGAAAATCCACCACTGCAGATCGGCAGGGATGCTCAGCTGCTGCATGGCCAGAATGTCGAAAGACCAAATTCCCGTCACGCTGTGCTGATAGAAGTAGAGGGCCAGAATACCCAAAAGCAAAAGGACCGAACCGGCCAATGTGTAAAGGAAGAATTTTATTGCCGCATACAGCTTCCGAGGTCCTCCCCACACCCCAATGATGAAATACATGGGCACCAGCATGACTTCCCAAAAGACATAGAACAGGAAGAAATCCAGCGCCATGAACACCCCTAACATCCCCACTTGAAGCAGTAGAAAGAAGCAATAGTATTCTCTGACCCGCTCCGTAATAGCTGACCAGGAAGAAAGAATAGAAATAAATCCCAGAAGTGTCGTCAGCAGGATAAGCAGCATACTGATTCCATCAATACCCAAGGAGAACTGGGCCCCAATGGCATCAATCCAGTCGGCCCGGATCACGAATCTCATGCCGGAATCGGCTTCAATGTACTGGGCATCGTTAAACAGTGTAATCAGCGGTAAAGAGATGAGAAAACCGAGGAAGGCCACGATATTAGCAATCCACCTCACCGCATCATCCTGTCCCTCTCTTCTTGGCCACAAGACAATAAGCAGCACTCCAAGGAGAGGGAAAAAACACACGATTGTGAGGATGTTCTCCATAAAAAAACTCATCGACTAGACTCCCATGTAGAGGTAAAAGCTGATCACCAGAATAATCCCGATCACAAAGAACAGGGCATATCGCTGCACCAGCCCGGTTTGAATCTTACGTAGCGCGGTACTGAAGAACTCAAGGGCTTCGGCTACAAGATTGACGATACGATCCACGATGTGGATGTCAACCTGACCCGAGAACCAGGCTGCGATCTGCGTCATGGTGGCACTGCCATTGACCGCCCCGTCCACCACGTTGTTGTCGAAGGCTGACAAGAACCGCCCCCAATTCTTCGCTCCAAAGAATCGGCCCCAACCCGTGTTCTCACCGACAAACCAGACATCGTAGAACTCGTCCACGTAGTATTTGTTGTAAATGACACGGTGAAGGCCACTGAATCTTTCCCGCAACTGGGCCGCTTTTTCTTTGTGTTTCAGGAAGAAGTGATAGGCCAGATAGATTCCCATTCCGGCTAAGGCAACGGAAACCAAGGTCAGGAGAATCTCAGTGGAGTGTGCCGCGTGAACCGATTCGCCTGCCGCATGATAACTGGTTTCAAAGGCAGGTTCGAGAAAATGCTCAAACACATTGGGACCCAGCCAGGCGGGTAGACCCAAATATCCCACAAAAACTGAACCCACAGCCAGAATGACCAAGGGTACAGTCATCACGCTGGGAGATTCATGGACGTGACTCGCCACCTCAGGCGAGAGCCTCTCCTCCCCGTGAAAGGTGAGAAACATCATTCGCATCATATAAAAGGCCGTCATCCCTGCCACCAGGACTCCCACCAACCAGATCAGCAGATGACCCTCCTCGTTGCTAAAAGCTCGCCACAGGATTTCATCTTTGGAAAAGAAACCGGCCAGGCCGGGAACACCCGCGATAGCCAGAGTGGCAATCCCCATAGTCCACCACGTTCTGGGGAGGTACTTTTTCAGACCTCCCATTTTTCTCATATCCTGCTCGTGATGAACAGCCGCAATGACGCTTCCCGATCCCAAAAAGAGCAGGGCTTTGAAAAAAGCATGGGTCATCAGGTGAAAGATAGCCGCCGCCGCGGCTCCCACACCCAGGGCGGCGAACATATAGCCCAACTGACTCACGGTGGAGTAGGCAAGCACCCTCTTGATGTCGTTCTGGAACAGGGCTATGGAGGCTGCCATTAAGGCCGTACAAATCCCCACCACAGCCACGATCAGGAGCACATCAGGGGCACGACTGTATATGGCACTGGAACGAGCCACCATGTAGACTCCCGCTGTCACCATGGTCGCTGCGTGAATGAGGGCACTCACCGGGGTGGGGCCCTCCATGGCGTCGGGCAACCACACGAAAAGGGGAATCTGGGCACTCTTTCCGGCGGCACCAATGAACAACAGCAAGGCAATCCAGCACAGAGGGCCCCAGAGGGTTTCCGGCGTGGGAAACATTCCCTCCACCCCATGAAACACCTCGGTGAAGTCCAGGGAACCGAAATAGGTGAAGATCATGAGCATGCCCAGGATGAAGGCAAAATCGCCGATCCGGTTGACCACGAAGGCTTTTTTGGCCGCGTCCCCGGCGCTCTTTTTGTCAATGTAGTAGCCAATCAAGAGATACGAGCAGAGACCAACTCCTTCCCACCCCACAAACATCAACAAGTAATTATTGGCAAGAACCAGGGTCAGCATCATGAACATAAAGAGGTTCAGATAGGCAAAGAAGCGATAAAAGCCCTCTTCCTCTTCTGCCATGTAGCCAATGGAATAAACGTGGATGAGAAAGCCCACTCCCGTAACCACAAGAATCATCACCGCCGAGAGCGGGTCCAGCTGGAATCCCCAGGAGACCTGGAAGTCGACCAGATCACCGGTGACCGTTTGGAGGGCTGGCCCATTGATCCAGCTGAAGACCTCAACCTCCCAAAGCCGATCGTGAGGGTCGAGCTGCAGGAGGCCCCAAAAACAACTCAACGAAAGAAGCAGAGAAAGCAGGATACTTCCACAGGCAACACAGTAAACGAAGGGTTTCGCAGGACGGCTTCCGGTTCGAGCCACCTTCCAGAGACCGAACCCGCCATTCAGGATAAACCCGAGAAGCGGAAATAGAGGAATGAGCCAGATATAGTTGAGCATCTGTTATCCTCTCATCAGGTCGATCTCGTCCACATTCACTGTTTCTTTGTTCCGGAACAGAGAAATGACAATGCCCAAACCAACAGCCACCTCGGCTGCCGCAACGGTGATCACGAACACAGCGAAAACCTGGCCCGAGGGGTCCTGAAGCCGATCGGAAAAAGCAACCAGGTTCAGGTTGACCGAGTTGAGCATCAATTCGATCGACATCAAAATGATGATGACATTTCTGCGGGTGAGAACTCCCACCACTCCGATCGAAAAAACGATGGTACTGAGAACCAGGTAGTGTGTCACATCCACCATATCAAAGCTGCTTCTGCGTCAAAATGACCGCCGCGATCATGGCTACCAACAACAATAAGGAAGCGATTTCAAAGGGCAAAAGATAGGTACTGTAAAGCAGGCCACCCACCGTCTCTGTATTGAAAGTCTGAGACTCTAGACTCAAAAATTCCTGATCGATGGTGGCGGCACTAAAGACATCGGCGCCCTGCACTACAAAAAAAACCAGTTCAAAGGAAAGCACGATGCCCAGGACCAGAGCTGTTTTCCACTGACGATCTGCCCTTCTTTGACTCTCCGCCTCCCGAACACTGACCAGCATGATGACAAAAAGAAACAACACCATGATTCCACCCACGTACACCAGAATCTGGACCGCTCCAACGAACTCGGCTTCAAGGAGAAAGAAAAATCCAGCCATGCTCAATAGAGCGGAGACCAGATAAACGGCACTGCGCACCGGATTGACTGCGACCACCGTTAGGATAGCGAAGACGATCAGCATGGCGGCCAGTATGTAGAAAAGAGTAGCTTCCATGGGTCAGGTATTCACCTGTGGTAATCCTTTCCGAAATCGATCCGATCCCATCCCTTTTCCAGCCTCTGTCGATCCCAGACCATAGATCTTCGGTCATAGGACGCAAGTTCAAAGTCCTGGGTTAATTCGATGGCGTTGGTCGGACACACCTCCTGACACAGCCCACAAAAAAGGCAACGCGATGTATCAAATGTGTAATGGGTGAGGACTTTTTTCCGGCTTTCAGGATCGCGCTGAGAACCCACGACGATGAGATCCTCGGGACAAATCTCGGCACAAAGATCACAGGCGATACAAAGGGTCTCTCCCGTCACGGGATCATTGTTGAGACGGGGTGCACCCTTATACCTTTCCGCCAGCTTCGGCTTTTCAAGCGGGTACTGTTCCGTGTACACCCGCTGATATGTGTAGCGGAAGGTCAACGCTAAGCCCTTTAAGATGTCGACGAAAAAGATGCGTCTCAAAAAGTCCATCATTTTTCAGTCTCACAAGAATGCAAGAAGAACTCCCGCAGTGACGATGACATTGCCCAGGGCTACAGGCAAAAAGATTTTCCAGCCATATTGCATCAGTTGATCAAACCTGAAGCGAGGCAAAGTCCCCCGCAACCAGATGAAAACATAAAGAAACACAAACACTTTACCCAGGAACCATAACACCCCTGGGATAAAATCGAGGAAATCCAACCACTCGGAGTTCGGAAAGGGCCGCAGCCATCCCCCCCAAAACAGGATCACTCCTAAGGAGGAAACCGCAATCATATTAGCGTACTCTGCCAGGAAAAACAGTGAAAAGCGAAATCCACTGTACTCGGTGTGAAACCCCCCTACTAGCTCGGTTTCGGCCTCAGGGAGATCAAAGGGAAGGCGATTGGTTTCCGCCAAGCCACAGATGAAAAAGAGCACAAAGGCCAAGGGTTGGACAAAGATATACCAGATCTGCTCTTGCTGCTGATTCTGAACAATCTCCACCAGGCTCAGAGAACCCGCCACCAAAAGGACTCCAATAATGGTGAATCCCAGTGCCACTTCATAGCTGACCATCTGAGCGGTGGATCTCAGTGCTCCCAGCAAAGGATATTTACTATTGGAAGCCCATCCTCCCAGAATGATTCCCAGAATGCCAACCGAAGAAACCGACAAGACGAAGAGGACAGCGATGTTGATGTCGGTCACGTATCCCCCGGAAGCAATGGCGTTTTGGGCGATCCTTTCTGTCGTCGCCGGGTCAAGGAACCAGCTCAGGGTCCAGCGCAACAACTCCTGGAACATCTCAGGAGGCCCGAAAGGCACCACTGCAAAGACCAGGAAGGCGGGAAGCAAGGACATCGCCGGTGCAATGGTGAAAATGAAGGCGTCGGCTTTGGCCGGCACGATGTCCTCTTTGAGAAGAAACTTCAGACCATCAGCAATCGGCTGAAGAAGACCGTGCCATCCCACCCTCATGGGGCCAAGGCGAACCTGGATGTGGGCAATCAATTTGCGTTCCAGCAGTGTCAAGTAGGCGATCGCCCCGGAAAGGAACAACACGATCACGGCAATCTTGATCAAGGGAATAATGGCGTAAATGAGCAGGATCTCGATCATCGGTCGACCTCACCCAATACGATGTCCAAGGTGCCGATAATGGCAACCACATCCGCCATCAAATGCCCCCTCACTAACCGGCGCAGGGCCTGCAGGCTGATAAACGTCGGGGGTCGAATTCTCACCCGAAAGGGCTGTGCCGAACCGTCACTGACAATATAGTAACCCAGCTCTCCCCGAGGGCCGTCAATGCCCGAATAGTACTCGCCTACGGGCGGTTTGACGATCTTGGGTGCCTTACCGCGAACGGGTCCATCCGGCAGCCGATCCAATACCTGCTGAATGATTCTCCGGCTTTGGTGCATCTCCTCGAGGCGAACCAGGTAGCGGTCGTAGGTATCTCCGTTTTCACCCACCGGGACATCGAAGTCGAACTCTTCGTATCCTCCATAAGGACGATCCTTGCGAACATCGTGCTTCATCCCGGAACCGCGCAACACGGGACCGGTCAAACCCCATTCGATGGCTTCTTTACCGGAAATCACCCCGATTCCCTGGGTCCGAGCCATCCAGATTCGGTTCTTGGTGAGCAACTGCTCATATTCATCCACTCTGTCGGGAAACTCATCGATGAATTTCCGTGCTGCCTCTTCAAAGCCTGCGGGCAGGTCCTTCCAAAGACCACCCACTCGAAAGGCGTGGGTGGTCAATCGGGCACCGAAGAGAGCCTCGAACAGTTTGAGAATTTCCTCCCGCTCCCGGAAACAATACAAAAACACCGTCATGGCCCCGATATCAATAGCATGAGTGGCCAGCCAGAGCAGATGGCTCGATATACGGCAAAACTCCGTCATCATGATGCGGATATACCGGGCACGTTTCGGCACCTCGATCTGCATCATCGCTTCCACGCCCAGGAGATAGCCATAGACGTTGGAAACCGAGGCAATGTAATCCGTTCTGTCGTAGTAGGGAACGCACTTGATGTAAGACCGATTCTCGCTGATCTTCTCCACACCCCGGTGCAAATACCCGATGATGCACTCCGCATCCAGCACACGTTCACCGTCTAGCTTTAATCTCACCCGAAGCACACCGTGAGTAGACGGGTGCTGAGGGCCCATGTTCAACTCCAGGACCTTGGCGTCGAGAACGGTCGATTCTTCCACTGCTGTCTTCATGCGGGAGTCTTTCTGATGTGCAGGTGCTTCTTAATCCAGGCCTGGTCCTGCAATTTAATGTCGTAATCCTTGCGCAAAGGATGACCGTGCCAATCATCGGGCAGCAGGATCCGCTTCAGATCATCATGTCCGGAAAACTCGATGCCGAACAGGTCGTAGACTTCCCGCTCCATCCAATCAGCGGTTTTCCAGATGGAAGTCACTGAAGGCACGCCCTCCTCCTCCGATATACGGGCTTTGATTCGAATCAGCCTATCGTGCTTGTAGGAATAGAGATGATAGACCATACAGAATCGCTTTTCGTCTCCCAGGTAATCCAAAGCGGTCAGATCGATGAGATAGTCGAAGTCCCAAGCCGGACTGTCTTTGAGCTCGACCATGACGTCATACAGACAGTCAACAGAAACCGTGTAGGTGGGTTGCTGGAGAAAAGACTGGGCCGAGAGAATCCCTTCGGAAAACTTCTCTTTCAGCTTGTTCACGAGTGAGTCATCTTCCAGATCTTCGTAAGAAAGAGCCTTTTTCCTGGCCGCTTTGGGGGGAGCAGGCTTAGCAGCTTTCTTGGGTTCAGCCGGTTTTGGGCTGGGTTCTGAAGGCTTCGGGGTTTCCTTTTCCTCAGCTTCGGGAGCTGGTGCCTTTGGGCTTTCTGGCTTCTCGGGTTCAGCCGATTTTGGGCTAGGCTCTGAAGGCTTCGGGGTTTCCTTTTCCTCAGCTTCGGGAGCTGGTGCCTCTTGGCCTTCTGGCTTCTCAGGTGCAGTCGCTTCGGGACCCGGTTCTGAAGGTCTGCGGGTCTCCGTCTCCTCGCCTTCGGGAGCTGGTGCCTCTTGGCCTTCTGGCTTTTGCGGTTGCTTCGGTTTGTCCTCTTCGCTCATCTCACACCAGGAAACTCAACAACTGGCTAGCCAACCTGAAGCTGCTCTTCCCCTTTGGCAATGGTCATCTGATCGATCTTATCCTGGAGTCGCATCAAACCATAGAGCAGCGCTTCAGGCCGGGGTGGACATCCAGGAATGTAAACATCTACGGGAATCACCTTATCCACGCCTTGAAGAGTCGAATAGGTATCAAAGGGCCCGCCTGCACTGGAACAGGCCCCCATGGAGATGACCCACTTCGGTTCCGGCATTTGATCGTACAGTCGCTGAATGACCTCCGCCATCTTCAGAGTTACCGTGCCCGCAACGATGATGAGATCCGATTGGCGGGGAGAAGGCCTAAAAATTCCAGCCCCGAACCGGTCCATGTCAAAACGAGAAGCACCTGCGGCCATCATTTCAATGGCACAGCAGGCCAGCCCGAACGTCATAGGCCAAAGAGAGGACTTCCTGGCCCAGTTGAAGACCGAATCCACCGTCGTCGTCACGATGTTCTTTTCCATTCGATTTTCAATTATACCCACTCTAAGGCTCCTTTTTTCCAAACGTAAAAATAGCCCACAATCAGAATCCCCAAGAAGATGAGCATCTCGATAAATCCAAAGAGAGCCAGGCGATGATAAATGATGGCCCATGGAAATAAAAATATGGTTTCGACGTCAAAGACCACGAACAAAATGGCAATGATATAGAAACGAACCGAAAATCGATCCCGCGCATCTCCCTCCGGATCCACTCCACACTCGTAGGGCATGAGCTTTGTAGCATGAGGCCTAGAGGGACGAATCAGTTTCCCTACAACCAGCCCCACCACCGGAAGCGACAGGGCAACCAGGATAAAAATGAGAATTGGAACGTAAGTAGCCAGCACTTCAACACTCCCTCTTTGGAGCCTGTCCAGGTAAGTGCTGTTGGCGCTTCTCGACAATGCCCAGCCATCGCCTGTAACGCGGGCCACTCATTACTCGGACAGAATTCCTTTGCCTAATGTATCGGGCCAATTCCGGCAAAGTATCTAACAGAACTCACTTGTGTAGCAAGTCATCAAAATAATCCACCGTGAGTCTCAATCCTTCCGCCAACTCCACCTCCGGTTCCCAGTCGAGCAGTTTGCGGGCTCGAGCTATATCCGGTCTTCGCCGCACCGGATCATCCGAGGGTAAAGGCTCAAAGCAAATTTGCGAGCCCGTTCCTGTCTGCTCACGAACCCGTTCGGCGAAGGACAGAATAGAGACTTCCACTGGATTTCCAAGGTTTACCGGATCATGGACGCCTTCCTGATCCATCAGCTTCCTCAGTCCCCGGACCAGATCCGAGACATAGCAGAAGGATCGAGTCTGGGATCCATCTCCAAAAACGGTCATCGGTTCCCCCCGAAGCGCCTGCACAATCAGATTACTCACGACACGTCCGTCGTCTATGGACATTCGAGGACCGTAAGTATTGAAGATCCGTGCAATTCGGATATCCACTGCGTTTTGGCAATGGTAGTCCATCATCAGTGTCTCAGCCACTCTCTTCCCCTCATCGTAACAACTGCGCGATCCGACGGGATTGACATTACCCCAGTACTCTTCCGGCTGCGGGTGAACCAGCGGATCTCCATACACTTCTGAGGTGCTGGCCTGTAGGATACGAGCCTTCACCCGCTTGGCCATACCGAGCATGTTGATGGTTCCCATCACATTGGTTTTAACAGTCTTGACCGGATTGTACTGGTAATGAACAGGCGATGCCGGACAAGCCAGATTGTAGATCTGGTCCACTTCCAAAAGTATCGGTTCGACCACGTCGTGCCGAATAAATTCGAAACAAGGGTGGGTTTGGAAAGGTTGGATATTGCCCCTGAATCCAGAAAAGAGGTTGTCCAGACAGATCACCTCGTGTCCTTCATCGAGCAGAGATTCGCACAAGAAACTGCCAATAAAACCCGCTCCACCCGTGACGAGAATACGCATCAGTCTATGTAGAAGTTAGAAAGTTTACCTTTCAGACGCAAGCCAACCCAAAGCCTGAAGCGTGGGAGTTGGAACCGGGATCTGCGATCCCCGAATTCTCAAAACCCAAGGGAACCCGGGGCCACGGAGCGGAAAAAAAACTTATACACATACCCTCCGGGAAATTCCACGGTTCTACTATAGTTCACCACCAGAACCACCTCCGGTCGGCCGCGAATATGCTGGACTTGGATGTCTTTTTGTTCGACTGTGAAGTTCTGGTTCTCGCCTAGCTGCATCACTCGGTTGATCACTCTGCGATTTTCCCATCCGCCAAGGGTGGCTCTTCCAGCGATGGTGAGCAAGTCATCATGAAATCCATCCCGATCCAGGTACACAGGAATAACTCGATAGCACAAGTAACCCAGAATGCCTAAAAGCAGGACCAGCACCAGGCAGCCAAGCCTGGTCTCTCCCCGTTCCTTCGACACTACAGCACTTCCCCTCCCCCACCTTTCGGCGAGAGACCTTTGAGACCTTTGAGTGTTCTTCATAAAGCTCCGAAGTCCGGGAAGAAGAAGAGTCTAAATTCCGATTCTAGCTACCCTCCCTGTCAGAAAAGAAGGAGCCCATTAGAAATTGGAGATTAAAAGATTCGGGACAGGCCGTCGAGGGCCTGTCCCGAATCTTTTAATCCATATCACTGATTGAATTATAATGATTGGTTGTGTCGAATTCAAAGGAGCTCTCCTACTCAGGCATTTCTTACGGGCAGGCTTGGGCCGAATCGGCTGACTTCAAGCTGGTCAGTCCCTTTCGTCCCAGCAGAGACCAGGACAGAGCCGTCCGAGAACTTGTGGGAAAAATCAAAAAAGGCCGACAGGATCAAGTCTTGCTGGGGGTCACCGGATCAGGAAAGACCTTCACCATGGCCAAGGTCATCGAAGAGGTAAATCGACCCACCCTGATCTTGAGCCACAACAAAACCCTGGCTGCCCAGCTTTATCAGGAATTCAAAAGATTTTTCCGGCACAACGCCGTCGAGTACTTCGTCAGTTACTACGACTACTACCAGCCCGAAGCCTACATCCCTTCAAGCGATACGTACATCGAAAAGGAAGTACTGATCAACGACGAAATCGATCGACTGCGTCATTCGGCAACCCGATCGCTGTTCGAACGGCGCGACTGCATTATCGTGGCAAGCGTCAGCTGTATTTATGGTTTGGGATCACCCGAGGCCTACTACGGGATGGTCGCCATGTTGAGCAAGGGCCAGCAGATCAATCGTCGGGAGATTCTGCACAAACTGGTCGAGATCCAGTATGAGCGCAACGATCTGGAGCTGAAGAGAGGTACCTTTCGAGTTCGCGGCGACGTGGTTGAAGTGATTCCTGCCTACGGGGATTATGGAGTTCGGATCGAACTTTTTGGAGATGAAATTGACGCCATCTACCGATTTGATCCCCTCACGGGAGAGATCATCAAGGAACATCAACGGGTTCCCATCTATCCCAAATCTCACTACGTCATGCCTCGAAGTCAGTGGGAGACTGCAGTGGAGAGTATCCGAATGGAGTTGGAGGAGCATCGAACTCGGTTAGAAAAGGAAGGCCTGCTGATCGAGGCTCAACGGGTTCATCAGCGTACCATGTTTGATCTGGAGATCATCAAGACAGTGGGATACTGTCGGGGAATCGAGAACTATTCTCGTCACTTGACGGGTCGGCTGCCCGGAGAGCCACCTCCGACTCTCATGGACTACTTCCCTTCGGATGCCATTGTCTTTATTGATGAAAGCCACGTTACGGTCCCACAGTTACGGGGTATGTACGAGGGTGACCGTTCACGAAAGCTCAATTTGGTGAAGTACGGCTTCCGTTTGCCCTCCGCCTTGGACAACCGACCTCTCAATTTTACCGAGATACAATCCCGTTTGCCTCAATCGGTTTACGTATCGGCCACCCCGGGACCGTACGAACTGCAGCGATGCGGTGGAGACATCGTCGAGCAGATTATCCGGCCCACGGGCCTCATGGACCCACCCATAGATGTGCGGCCAGTCAAAGGCCAGATCGAGGACTTGCTGGAGGAAATTCGTCAACGAGCGGAAAAAAAGGAACGGGTCTTGGTGACCACCCTTACCAAACGAATGGCTGAGGAACTGTCCGAATACTACACCGAACTCGGTGTTGCCGTATGCTATCTTCACTCGGAGATCAACACCCTGGATCGGGTAAAGATTCTGAGGGACCTTCGGCTGGGCAAGTTTGATGTCTTGATCGGAGTCAACCTCCTTAGGGAGGGTCTGGATCTGCCCGAAGTGTCCCTGGTTGCTATTTTGGATGCGGATAAGGAAGGATTCTTGCGCAGTGGCACCTCTCTGATTCAAACCTCAGGTCGTGCCGCCCGCAACGTTCATGGAAAGGTCATCATGTACGCCGATGTCGTCACCCAATCGATGTCCAAAGCCATTGAAGAAACTGGA
>CBDUTA010000020.1:0-18059 GCA_965369785.1 uncultured bacterium | reverse complement strand
GAAAGGGACAGAAGTTTTTTTGATGCCCATGGTCGTGCGGGCGCGCGGAGCGCGCTTCGCGCGAAGAAAACAAAAAAGAAGAAGATGAGGGAAGACTCTTATGTTTTGAATTTAGGATTTTGAATTTTGAATTTGTTTAGGATTTTGAATTTTGAATTTTGAATTTGGAAAAGGGGGACGGCTCACCGTCCCCCTTTTTTCTTACTCAACGCCCACTTGAACGATCCGCTCCAGGGCTGCCTCAGCCTGCCGCTGGGGGTGCACAAAAACGTCCACTTCTCCCTTCTCATCGGCTGAGAAGAAGCCGCCCTCTCCCCGAGGTCGGGCCGGAATCAGCACGAAGAGGGACTGCACCAAAAAGAAGCTCCAGAAGGCTGCCGGAACACTTCCCGTTTTGCTGAAAAGATAGCCGGCAAACATCAATCCAAGGAACGAAGCCAAACCGTCCAGGCCCATGGCCATCAAACTGCGTTGAAAAAGCAGTGCACGATTGACACTGATCAGGGTGACCAGTGCCCCCACCATCAGGGAGTTGGTGACGGGCAGGAAGGACAGCCCCATGGCGATCACCAAATTGACAGTGGCCAGGGAAAGAGCTCCCACACGGGTCTTGGCTGTCCTGAGCAGATAAAAACAGTAAGTGAGATAGCCGATCAATGTAATCACCCGAAAGGCCAGGACGAAGGGTAGGGCTGTGCTCAGACCCCACCACACGGGCACTGCAAAGACGGCAACTCCAAAAGCAAAGGCGATACCTGTTACAACGCTGGGCCGTTTCATGAGGCTCCTCCTTTATCGAAGCCCTCGCGGATGCGCATCCACTCCAGTTCAATTTCTTCCTCACTCACCCGCATGCCACCGGGATAGCTTCGAACACCACCCTGCTGGGTGCTGGAAAGAACCGACTCGGCAACAGAGAAGGGCGAGTCTTCCATTGTGGTGGGCACAAACAGTTTGGCCTTCTCCACAATCGACTCCAGTTGACTCTGCTGAAGATCAATCTCCCTGGTGTGCTGCTGATAAAGCTTTTCACCCGCGGAGATGCGCTGGTGCACAGCTGCCAGATGTTTTTCGAAAGCCAGCTTGCGTCCCACGGTCTTGTGGGAAAGTTCCTCAGAACCTTCCTTCAGGCAAAGCTTCAAATCTTTTTGAATCTTTGCCAGTTGCTCCGTGGAGTAGGCCTCGCTCTCCTTGAGCGAGGCCAGGTTTCTCTGGTCTCTGGCCAGCCGGGCTCTCTTTAGGTCAAGAGCCTCCTGCATCTCTCGAATCGCCTGCTTCAAAATCGCTTCAGGCTCCTCGATGATGTCTAACACGGCATGCACATCGGCTTGAAAGAGACGTCTTATACGATTAGCTATAGCCATGATCTTTTCCTCCTTAGTTGGTGTTCTTGTTCGTTTCTCTTTGAAGTTCCTGACTGGCACCCAGGAAAGACTTGGCAGCACGGTTCTGCTTCACCTTCTGGTCGGGACCCCTAAAGGCGTCATCGACTCGTGCTTCCAGTTCGTCCAGTTGGCGATCCGCGTCCTTCTTCAAACCGGGTACGGCAACATCCGCTTCCTCGAGACGATCTCTGTAGTTGTCCATCAGTTCCTTGGCTTTTTCCTGATCTCCACTGCGGACATAGTCACCTACCTCTCGCATGATCGAACCCAGGTTGTTCTTGATCCAGGCCGAGCGATAGAGACCCTTGTCGATGGAGGCAACCGCTTCCTGTTTTCGCTCCGGGGCTACACAGGCGATGCTCAACTCGGACGATCCTACCTCTTGCTGGTACAAACGACCGTCGACCCGATAGCTCAGATCGATGTCACCCAGCACATATTCTGCGGGCACGTGGTTGGCAACACTGAGGGTGGCCATGAAAGTCTTGGTGCTCTCCTGAAAGAGCTGGCCGGTCCGGATAACCACCGTTCGGCCTTCCAGGACAAAGGGATAACCGGCGGCGTCCAGCAGCTCCACTCCGTGAGGGAGAACGATTCGCATCTCAGAACCATTGGCGTAGATGTCGCGAGAATCATCCAGCTCCTGGGCCAGGACCGTTCCCAGCGATTCCAGATGCTCGAGATAACTGAAGCTGCCCATACCGTGATCGGCCAGGGAAGCCATGAGAGTCTCGTTGAATCCCAATCCCATGCCCACGGTGGAAAGAACGCTCCCGTTGTCAGCAATTCTCCGGGCCATTGCTGCAAGCTCGCCCGGGTGGACGATGCCCACGTTGGCGTGACCGTCCGAGAGAAGGATGACCCGTCGTCGTCGCTCCGATACTCGGGCGGAGGCGGACAGGCCTTCGGCGCGCAAAAGGGCGTCGCCCAGATTGGTCGAATCCCCGGGATGCAGACTGTTGACGATATTCCTGAATCGCCGGATGTTGGTCTCGCTGGCCGGAATGAGTCGCGATTGGACGCGGGCGCCGGTGTCAAAAGTGATCAAAGCGATGCGATCACTCGGCGTCAGCCGATCCAGAAGCGTGTGGACGGCCTGGGTAGCAAAAGCCCACTTATTGTCCTCTGCCATAGAGCCACTGCGATCCAGGACAATAATGGTATCCGTAGGCATCCTCATGATGTCCCGCGAAATCCTGGGGGTTGCAACGGACAGGTTCAGGTAAACCGTACCGTCAGCACCCTGAACGATCATTGGATGGGACAGGGAGGCGCTAAACTTCACACCCGTTTTAGGATGGACGTTCACTTGAGGCTCGATGCCTTGAATGTGAGAGAACCGGGTGAAGGCTCCCGCTTGAACCTGAACCCAGACGACAGTGGCCAGTATGCCAAGCAGTACGGCCAGGACTCCGCCCTTGCGAGTCTTCCCAAATGATTTCACTCTCTCTAGTACACTCATCTTTTTCTCCTTTCGGTTGATGTGATTTTAGTGGCGCGCTTACGCCACCGTTTCTACTACTCATACTGACGATCCTCAGCGGAAATAAGTAGACAACTGTTGGTAAAAAGACGGGCTCCATTTTTTACAATTCATTTACACACAACCCGCTTAAAAGGCCGTAAAATGGAAGAGATGAAGCCCGTTAAACCAAGACTACTGATCATCGAAGATGAAGAGTCGATCCTTCAGGGACTGACCGATGTCTTTCTCTATAACGGATACGAAGTGGAGAGCGCTGGGGAAGGAATCTCCGGTCTGGAAATGGCTCTGAGTGGTGATTATCACCTGATCATTTTAGATCTCATGCTCCCCGGTCTGGATGGCTTGAGCATCTGTGACAAGATCCGCGAGGTGGACCGGAATCTGCCCATCATCATGCTCACGGCCAAGACCTCGGAAGAGGACATCATCCAGGGGCTGAAGCTGGGCGCAGACGACTACATTCCCAAACCTTTCTCGGTAGGACAACTTCTGGCTCGGGTGGAGGCGGTTTTGCGCCGATCGGGCAAGCTCCATCGAGACATGAAGGCTTTTCCTCTGGGAGATCTGCTGATTGACCCGAACCGTTTAACGGGCACCCGAGACGGGGAAGAGATCCCCTTTACCCGCCGCGAACTGGAAATTCTTCTTTACCTGAGCAGCCATAAAGTCCGTCCCGTCTCCCGGCAGGAATTGCTGAAAGAGGTTTGGGGTTACGCCAACGTCGATTTTGTAGAGACCCGAACCGTCGACATTCATATCGCCAAGCTGCGGCGAAAAATCGAGAAAGATTCTGCTCAACCCGAGCTACTGGTCACTGTGCGCGGCGAGGGCTACCAACTGAAGGGGGCAGAATGAAGAGACTGCGTTGGTATTTCGTGCTTTTCTTCATCCTGCTGGCGGTTCCCATCGTCATCCTGCTCAGGCACACCTATGGCAACCTGGAACAAGAGTCCTTCTTTTTGTATCGCCGGACCGCTGAGAGCCTGATGGCCACCGTTTCCCAACGGCTTCAGGAAAACCTCCTGGTCGAGGAGGAGCGACCCTACACCCACTACCGCTATATTCACGTGGCCGACCGAGCGGTTCCCCAACAGGAAGGGTTAAACCTGTCCCCCCTGGCCGACTTTCCGGTGCAATCGGAAATCCCGGGCATTTTGGGATATTTCCAGATTGATCCGGACGGCAGCTTTCACACTCCGCTCCTGCCCGACGGAGAACCGAAAATCGCCGTGCCCCAGAGAGAAGAGCGTGAAGAGATGAGAGACAATCTGGCCGCTTTGCTGGAGGGGATCTTCTCTCTCACTCCCGGTCTGCAGGCTCAACTGGACGAGCTGAAATTGGAGGAACCTCCTGCCCCCAAGAAGAACCTCTCCAATTTCAGGGACAATCTGGAATCCAATGTGGACATCACTCTGGAGCAGCGCTATGAGAGGGAAGCCTCTGACTCGATCTACAGCCTGCTGCGAAGTGAAGAGGACCAAAAGACAGACAGCCTCCAGCGTCGGGTCCAGAAAAGCTCACCCAGGCAGGCCGAGATTTTCGATTCTCAACTCAAAGACGCCGACTCTCAGGATTTGGAAAAGACAAAAGAGAGTGCTGCCCCGCAGCGCGCCGATGCTCCCGGCAGCCGCGTGGCTGCCGGGCAAGCACCCCGGGTTTTTGAAAATGACGACGAGTACCGATCTCGAGATAAGGACGTCCTACCCGAACCCGAAGTGGAAGCGGAACTGGAACCGGAAGTGGTGGCAGAAGTGGATCCCTTTCAAAGCGAGGTTATCGACAGAAAATGGGTGGTTTTTTACCGGAAAGTCTGGCCCCAGGAGAGGCGCTACATCCAGGGCTTTACCGCCAGTCTTTCCGAGTTTCTGGAAGCCCACCTGACTTCAGCCTTTTTGAACTCGGCCTTACCGGAGACAGCCTCTTACCTGGTCTTTTACCAGGGAGAATTGCTTGAGCCCGCCCCAGTGGGTCGAACCAACCGGAGGCCCTTGCTCCTTCACAGCGCAGCCTTGCCCTACCCGCTGAACGACTTTGACCTGGCCATTACCGTCGATCAACTGCCTCAAAGCCCGGCTCGTCAGTTGGTGAACTTTCTGACCCTCTTCCTTTCCGTGCTGTTTTTGGGCGGTTTTCTGGGAGTCTATCGATTGACCGTCAAGCAGATGGAACTTGCCCAGAAGAAGAGCGATTTCGTTTCGGCGGTCAGCCACGAGTTGAAGACTCCACTGACGGCCATCCGAATGTATGGCGAGGTACTCATGGAAGGATGGGTGGAGGAGGAGAAAAAGGAAGGCTACTACCAGCAGATCCATGACGAGAGTGTGCGATTGAGTCGACTGATTCAGAACGTTTTAACGCTGGCTGAGTTGGAGAGAAGCGAGTGGCAAATCAATCTTACCGCTCTTCAACCGGTCCAATTCGTCGGCGAGATCACCAAGCGGTTGAGCAATCAGGTCAAGCGAGCCGGATTCGAGTTTGAAACCGTTACCGAAGGCGAGGTCAAAACGATTCAGGTGGACACCGATGCCCTGACCCAGATCCTGATTAATCTCATCGACAACGCCATCAAGTTTTCCAAGGACGCCGAAACCAAAAAGATCGTCCTGACGGTGAGCCAGCTGGGACAAGACTGTTACATCCGGGTCCGCGACTTCGGCCCCGGCATCCCCAGCCGCAAACTCAAGAGCATTTTTGAAAAGTTCTACCGAATCGACAACGAAATGACCCGCACCACCCGGGGAACGGGAATCGGCCTGTCCCTGGTGAAGATGTTAGCCGACGCCATGGGTGCCCACGTTGATGTGGCCAACCGCCAACCGGGCACCGAATTCAGCCTGCGATTTCCCAGCTAGGCGCGAAGTGCGGAAACACAACCGCACGACGTGTGTGTGTGCCCCCGGCTGTTCGGCACCTGAGGTGCCTCCCACATTCCAGAGATCCCTGCCACTTGCAACAACTCGAGACGAAGCTAAAGGTGGGAGGCACCTCAGGTGCCGAATCCGAGCCGACTGAGCCGCGCCCTCAATGAGTCAGTGCATAAATCACATAATTGACGCCCAGTTTATAGGCCTCGTTGGAAAGGCTTACCGGGAAAAAATCACTGTCGGACCATTCCCAATAATCACCAATGTCGTTATTGAAATTGACGATCACCTGGAGGCGACCCGTTTCGTCCGACATCCCATAGAATTCAGCGGGAGCCGCTTGCGAAGCAAATCCTGAGAATCGCGCCGAGTTTGGAGCGGGCATGTCGAGGGTTTCGATCTCGTAAAAGCACTGGAAAATGGGGTGATCCACGGTAAGTCTTTCCATCTTTCGCTCGGGAAACACCCTTTTCATGCTCGACATAAAAGCCGCCCACTGCCGGGGCCCATCAAAGTCATCGAAAATTGCAAAGCCTCCCCGCAGAAAATACTCGCGGAGATTTTCCGCCTCCGCAGGGGTCACTCCCCAGGTACCCGGCTCACTGAAATAAAGAAGTGGGTAATCCATAATCCGCGGATCATCCAGGTCCACGATGATGTAGGAGGCTGGGGTGGTCTGAACGCTGGTGACCTCGGAGAGGATCTTCAGGAAATTCCGCTCCGCCCGAGGATAGTCATGAGCCCATCCATATCGAAAAAACCGGCCATTCTCGTTGAACCTGACACGGGCAAACCGGAAATAGAAGGGGTCCTCGGGAAGGATAAAGTCGTCCGCTTCCGGAAAGGCGATGATGGAGGTCAGGGCCAAAACAGCACCTGCGATCCAAAATCTCTTTCCCATGGTTCAGTCCGTATAAGAGGTCCGGGCCGGATACCGAAGGTACTCGACCTTCTGGTTGGGATCCGTATTGGGGTTGACGTAGACAAACTTTCCGCCCGTCATGGTCTTCAGTACCGGTATGTCTTTGATGTCCAGTGGATCGACGGTTAGAATGTCCCGACCCAGCACCACCAGATCGGCAAATTTTCCAGGTTCGATCGATCCTTTCACATCATCTTCCAAGAAAGCCCATGCCGATTTTACCGTCACCGCCCGGATGGCTTCCTCCAAGGTCAGCCTCTCCTCAGGACGAAACACCTTGCCCGACTTGCGTACCCGGTTGACCGCTTCCCACAGGGTGAACAGCGGTCCCACCGGTGCCTGATCACTACTGAGGATCAGCGGGATGCCGGCATCCCGATAAGTGGCCACCGGTCTGGGGCCCAGATCGGGCCGCTGGGGGTTCACTCGATAAGTGTCCTCCGCGTCGTCGGACAGGTGATAAATGGCGTTGACCTGCAAGTCGGCCACGATCCCCAGTCGCTTCATGGTCTCCAGGTTCTCGCGGGTGGGTTGATTGATGTGAGTGAAAATGTGGCGGACATCCTGGCGCGGATACAATCGATAGGCTTCCTCCAGCGCCTCGCAAGCGTAATCGAAAGTCTCGGGAGTGGTGATGTGCAGGTACAGCTGCCACCCTCTCCGGTGTGCTTCAATGAGAACTTTTTTGGCTCCTTCTGCGGGCACAATGTAGGGCGACTGTCCGGGCCTTCCTTTATCCAGAGAAACCTTGAAGGTTCCCACACGAAAGAAATCGGTACGCAAAGGCGGTTGATAGAGCAGGCTGTTGATCAGGTCCAGCGAATCCTGCGTGGAAAGGGAACGAACGGGAAGACGAATCATGAGATTAATGCGCACCGGAAGTCCTTCTTCTCGCTGGAGAAGGCGCTGATAGGCATGTTGAATGGGCTGAGCAGGACTGCCTCCATTTTGGGGATCCGACAGACTGGTGATCCCGTAGGGAAGGACGTCCGTCTCAATGGCCCGGCCCATGTTTCTCTCCAGTTCCTCTACAGACCAGACATTCAGTGCCACTCTCAAGATCCGCGCTGCCGCCCGCCCTGTGAGAACCCCGGTCGGTTCCCGGGTTCTGGGATCGACGATAAACTCACCGAAAAGCCCCCGGGCGTGGGGCTGGACCGAGCGGCGGTTGATGTTGGCTTTGGAGAGTCCCAGGCTGTTGGTCACGTAAACGTGGTCGGCGGAAAAGATGACAATCACCGGATTCTCGGGGGACACCGGGTCCAGATCATGACGGTTAGGCCAGCGCCCCTCCTCGATCTGCTCTACCCGAGCCACCCCTCCCGGCATCCAAACGAGTTCTCCTGGAGGTGTGACCGCCACCTTCTGGCGGACCACTTCCACGATCTGGGCAATCGATCGAGCCTTCCCCAACTGCTGGATGGCAGGATCGGGAGGCTCTCCTACCGGCCAGGCCAGGTGAAGATGAGAGTCGTTGAATCCGGGCAAAACCGTATTTCCCTCCAGATCCACCTGTTCGGTGTCAGATCCTGCCAGCGAGAGAATCTCGCTGTCGGACCCCACGGCCACAAAACGCCCATTCTTGATGGCCACGGCCTGAGCAATGGAAAAGTCCTCGTCCACGGTCACGATCTTGCCGTTGTGAAGCACAAGATCAGGCGCAAGTGCATCCGGAACAGCCGTCCCACAGTTGTTCAAAACCAAGAGAAAAAGGATTGCCAGCAAGCTGACGGTAGAAATTTTCATGAAACGCATTGGGTTCCCTAAGTACATTGTAAAAGAGTATCTTTAAAAAGTGAAAAAACTTCTGCCCACAATATCCCTTTTTCTTCGTGCTGTCGTCTTTTTGGCCACCCTCCTCCTGACCACTCCCTTGCTCCTGAGGGCAGAGATCCCTCTCCCCACACCTGCGGAGCACTACGACAGCTTCGATCCTGAAACCGAGGGTCCTCTTCTTTTCAGCAGCATCTTTTCGGAATTAGAGCCCGCCCAGCAGTCGCTGATCCTGGGCCTGATGGCAGGGCCGGGCAGCGAAAATGAACCCAGCCCCCCCAGAGACGAGATTATTGCCCAGCTCAAAAGGGTGGATTGGACCCGGTGGCGACCCCAGGTACTGGAGCTCCTGCTTCATCGCTCGCACGTCTTGGAGGTCGTTCCCGATAAAGCCCGCGACTGGCTTCCCATCGTTCATGACTCACTCCTGTTTTTCCTGGACCATCTGGGAGAAGAGCGTCTTTTAGAAAGGCTCCTGAATCAGACCTCTGTGCCTGAAGATGCTCCCAGGGGTGAGCAGGTTCTGCAGTTTCTATCCCAGACACCTACTCTTCAGAAGATTGGACAGATCTTCGCCAGAAACCCGGATGTCCCCTCCGATCTGAGAGAAGCCCTGCAGGTCCTGGAGAACAGCTTACAAACGACCAGCCGCAACCAGGTGACAGAATTCATCCTCCAGGACATCGGCCCTGAAACCTTGGAAGAATACCAGGTTCACTTCGCAGAGAAAGTCCTTGCCGAAGCAACGGTCGGGGTCATCCTGCACTGCACCCTGGTCCTCCCGGGAGAGACCCGGGTCCGGGAAGCCGTTGCCAAGGTGATCAAGCCCTACGCCATGTCGGCACTCCAGGAAGAATTGGAAATTTTCGATCGTCTAACCCAATACTTTGCCCAGTATTCCGACTCTTACGCAATCGGGACCATTCTAATCTCGGACATGTTTGAAGAAATCAGTGTGGCTTTGTCCCAGGAGATCCAGATCGTTGACGAGCAGGAGAATCTAGCCAAAGCGGGAGAATATTATCAGCACAACGAACGGGTGACCGTGCCGGAGCTTTACCCCCTGTCGACGGAGCAGGTGACCTTCATGGAATTTATCCATGGCCAAAAAATATCGGATGCTTTCCCCGACCAACCTCAGGCCCGGGCCAGGTTAGCTCGCTACCTCGTCGATGCACTCACTCTCGATGTACTCCTGTCCCCCCATGAGAAGGCTCTTTTTCATGGAGATCCTCATGCCGGGAATGTCTTCCATGTCCTGGATAACCCTCAGGATCCTTACCGCATCGCTCTCCTGGATTGGGGGCTTTCCGGGGAATTCTCACGGGAGCAACGGGCCCAGCTCATGCAGTTGTTTTTAGGCGTCCGTTTGAATCATGCCAAGCGTTTGAGAAACCATATGGGAGCCTTAATAGAAGGAGATGATTGGGCATCGCCACAAGGGCAGGAGGCTATTCACATCATGGTGGAAGAAACGCTGGCTGAGAAAGGGCAAGGCCGGATCTTTGACGTCCTGGGGCAGTTGATGAGCAAGGCTGCTCAGCGGGGATACAAGATTCGCTTCAATATCGGCCTCTTTATCAAGTCACAGATTACCGTCGGCGGTATTCTTTTTGAGTTGGATCCCGAACTGAATCAGGATCAGTACCTAATGGGTAGGATCACAGGTCAGGTATTCAAGGAGATGCCCAAACGTCTCCTTTATACCCTCTGGTTTCCGGCCTGGAACTCTCACAGTTACCCCACCCAGCTTTCCAACGAGGATGTCAGGGATGTGCAGTTTCAGTCCTGGGGAAGGGGCCTGAAGAGGGCAGGAAAAGGTCTGTGGAAAGGGATCCGCTGGCCATTCGAAGTTCTCATCCCTTAGCGCCCTTCGGGCGCGTTCGTGCGTTCGTGACTTCGTGCTGAGCGCGCTTCGCGCGCGTTCCAGATTCCAGGTTCCAAGTTCCAGGTCAGGTTTGGAGTTTGGAGTTTAGAATTTTGAATTTGGGATTTGGAATTTGTTTGGGATTTTGAATTTGGAATTTGGAATTTCCGGCCTTCGGCCGGCAGGACTCTCATGAACCGCTTTCAGCAACTGCGCGGTACGACTTTTGATTTAATCGTCATCGGCGGTGGAATCATCGGCTCCGGCATTGCCCGAGACGCCGCACTGCGCGGTCTCCAAGTGGCCCTCTTCGAAAAAAGTGATTTCGGAGGCGGCACCACCTCCGCATCCACACGAATCATCCATGGCGGACTGCGTTATCTGGAAATGTTCGATTTTCGATTGGTGCGCATGGATCTCAGGGAAAGAGAGATTCTGCTTCGAATCGCTCCTCATCTGGTCAAGCCCCTCGACTTCCTCCTTCCTTTTTATGACAGTAGCCTCTTCTACCGAACCAAGATGAAGGTGGGCATGATGCTTTACGACATGCTCAGCTATGACAAAAGTCTCCCCAACCATCGTTTTCTCAACCCTGCCGAAGTAGCGACCCTGGAACCCCATCTCAAAAAGGACGGTTTACAAGGCGCCGTCCTTTACTCGGATGCCCAGGTGGATTCACCGGAAAGACTGTGCCTGGAAAATATCATTGACGCACGCCAACACGACGCCTGCACACTCAATGACGCTGAAGTTGTGGGGGCGCTTCGCTCAAACGGTACCGTGGAAGGAGTGGCAGTCCGAGACCTGCTGGACGGCGAAGAGTTGGAGGTCAAAGGGCGCATGGTGGTCAACGCCACCGGTCCCTGGTTCGACCGAATGGCTGGAATTCTGACTTCCCACACTCAAAACAGGGTGCGTACCACCAAGGGCATTCACATCATCTGTCCCGCCCTGAACCAGCGGGCCCTGGTTCTCTTTTCGAGGGTCGACAAACGTCTCTTTTTCGTCATTCCCTGGCTTGGACACAGCTTGATTGGAACCACGGATACCGACTTTAACCAGGATCCGGCTCAGGCCAGAGCCACCGAGACGGATGTGAAATACCTGCTTGAGTCGCTGGAGGAATACTTTCCCCATGAGGATTCTCCGATTTATTTCAGTAGCGCGGGAGTTCGAGCTCTGGTGATGAAAGGGGGAAGCGCATCCTCGGTCTCGAGGCTGCATAAAATCATTGATCGAGAGCAAAGGGGCGCTCCTGGTCTGATCTCGGTGTTGGGAGGAAAGATCACCGCCTACCGGGCCATCGCCGAGGAAGTGACGGACCTGGTCTGTACCAAGCTGAAAGTAAACCAGTCCTGTGAAACGGCCACTCTTCCTCTACCGGGTGCGAAAAAGATCGGAACCGCTTCGGTCCACAGCAGCATGACCCGGGAAGTCATTGAGCACTTGCATTCCCTCTACGGGAGTCGGGCCGATGAGATTTCGCACCTGGCCGAGTCGGAACCGGAGCTTCAGAAAGCCCTGGCCCGCTATTCCCGGGATATTGCCGCCCAGGTGGTTTTCGCGGTTCGCGAAGAGCAGTGCCTGCACCTGAACGACTTCTTGTTGCGTCGAACCCTGCTGGGATTCAGCCGCGATCAAGGGAGCCAGGCCGTTGAAAAGGCTGTCCTTCACATGGCCCGGGAACTCTGCTGGTCTGAAGCTCAAATCTCGGCCGAAGTGGAAGCCTATGAGGAGCACAAAGCCCAAACTCAAAAGTTCCGAGGCTAGAACCGGTTACCGGCCGGGGAATTGATCGGGGTTGTCAGAAAAAAGAGCGTCCACATCCAGGGTGTCCAGGTAGTAGGTCATCTCCTCGCCCACATCGGAAAATCCTTCTCCCACCGCGGAGGATCGAAAAGTGTAGGCGGTCACACTGAGGCCGGCCTTGTGAGCCCATCCCACCAAGTCGGGGTTGACCCTCAGCAGGTTCTTGTGGGGGCCGATTCCGGAGAATTCCTCGCCCCCCTGAACTTTCTCAGGCGAAAGCCAGGCTTGATCACCCTCTCCCAGCAAAAGCACCCGGGGGAGGCGGTTTTGGTGTTCACCCGCCATCCTTCTCAGGCTCTCAGCACTGAAGGATTGAATCACGACAGGAGTGTTTGAATCGGCAGCGGGCTCATCCAGGCCATTTCTTTTGAGTTCATCGACCACCGCCTGTTCCATATCAAAGCCGTGCCGGCGGTAGAGATCAGGAATTTTAATTTCCGGAAACAAACCCGCCTTGCCGCGGATCTCCTGGATGGCCTCCTGCCAGGTTGGAATTTGCGCGCCCGCAAATTTTTCATCGAACCAGGACCCGGCATCCAGCTGCTTGATTTCCTCCACGGTGAAATCGGCAGCAATCCAGCTTCTTTTCGTCACCACGCCGACGTCGACGTCGCGGTATCGATCGGGAAATATTTCTTGGACATTGGTGGTGCGCTCCAAGCTCAAATCATGCAGGCAAAGCAGAACTCCTTCTTTGCTGATCTGCAAATCCTGCTCGACGTAGTGAGCGCCCTGCTCGATGGCCAAACGATAGGCCTCAAGCGTGTGCTCCGGCGCATACCCGGAGGCTCCTCGATGAGCAATCAAAGTCTTCTTGTCGTACGGATCAAAGGCAGTCATCTAGTGAGTCCCTTCTTTTCTGAGAAATGTGAAGAAGAAAATATGGCGACGTCCAAGTCACTGGTTATCCGGGGGCTGCGACACATTTTGGGATAGCGGCTAGCCTTTTTTCTAGCCGATCCTGTTCCCTCTCCAGATCATACTGACTTTGTATCCCTGCCCAGAACTCCGCAGACGTGCCGAAGTATTTGGATAACAGCAATGCCGTCTCAGCTGTAATCGAACGTTCTCCATTCACGATGGCATGAATGCGGCGTGCATCTACGCCGATATCCTTGGCCAATCGATACTGAGACATTCCCATAGGCTCTAGAAATTCTTTACTCAAAATCTCTCCAGGGTGGATGAGTGGCAGCTTTTTCTTGCTACGAGCCATTATTTTTTTTCTCCTTCTCTTTGGTTCGCTTTCTAGTGATAATAGTATATCGCGCTATTAGTGCAAGGCACTATTAGTTGCTCACCCCAGAACCCCTCCAACCCAGATCAGCATCACCACATAGATGAGTACAAGAGCACCCGTTGCACCCGCCGCAGCATAACCGCATCCTCTCGGGAGGGCGAGCTTCCGTCGCCAAAAGATCAAAAAGAGAACGAAATACACCAGTGACCAGACGATCCAGGGGATGAGCAGAAACAAGTCCTTTTCTCCCCCACCAAAGTTCATATAACCGCCGGCGATGAGAAAACTCAGCAGCGGTGTCACAGCAAGAGGTGCGATACTGAGAATCAAGCGAAGAACAAGCATAGGCAATCAAATATATTTGGAGTATCAACTCCCAGAGAGACGGGGGAGATGCACCTTCGGAATGTGGGAGGCACCTCAGGTGCCGAACGGCCCTGAGGCCGCTCATCCATTTCCAAAATTAGCCGGTCTGCGGGCCGGCAAGGTGAAAGTCTTCTCTTCCTGGAAACCCTGACCTGCCCCGGGAAACTGTACTCGTTCCCTTCAGTTCTCCGGAACCAGTTCAGAGAGGACCTGGTTCCGGAGGGACTCTAGCGTCTTCTCCATTGAGCTGCGAGCCGTTCTAGCGATGAATGGACCCACGAAAAACCTGAGAAGAAGAGGGACATTCCGGCTGAGAGTCAGCGTTTCACACTCGACCAGGACGCCTTCCTCAACCTGCCTGTACTTCCAATAAACGTTCAGCCTCCATAAAAATCCACGATCGTTTCCTTCAGGTTTCTCATGCTCGGTGTCTTTCCCAAGATCGACAATTTCTGCGATCCTCGTGGCTATACTGGTACTGGAGGCGAAGGTCTCACCGTGCCATCGGTGTTGGACTCTATTCTCGGTATTATAGGCTGCTTCGACCATCCCTTGAGACCGCCGAAGTTTCAGATAAATCAGCTCAAAATCCTCGTTTCTTTCGACAAGCCCGGATTCTAAAACACCTTTGTAGTAGTCCGCCCAGTTCAATGGATTCCGGATGACCTGTAGAGCTGGCTCAATCATAACTTTGGGGATGAGCACTGCTCCACGCCAGTGGTGAATCATTCCTTTTGGAACCGGTATCTTCTTCCCTGCTCCATCGACGGTTTCCAGACTCCCAACAACGACATTGTTTAAAGAGATCGCTTCTGAAACTAGCCCCTTCTCGACGACTTGCAGGTCCCTTTCAATCCGTGCCTCAGTGATACGAACATATCTCTCCCAGGCCCTGACTGTCTCTGAGTGCAATTCGGCAGCCATGAGGTGCCCGGAAAGCAAACAAGTCGCTCCGGTAAATAACAGACATCTCGCTGGGATGCTCATCGATATCACGGAATTCTCCTTCTAAAAAACGTCCTTCGCCAGGTCGATAACAGCTTAACCATTGCCGTCCCCATGACGCACACGTGAAGCAACAACATTGTGGGCCGGCAAGGTGAAGGTCTTCTCTTCCTGGAAACCCTCTTTCTCCAGGTGAGATTTCAACTGGGAGGGTTTCATCAGCTCCCGGTAACCGAAATTCAACTCATCTGAAAAGGCACGGTAGAAAAGCCGCACGGCCAGGGTGTTGCGCGGACAGCTGCTGATTTGAAGTCCGCCATCCTTGAGAAAACGCTTAAAGACTTGAAGGACGGCTGGCTTGCGAGAATCCTGAAAATGTTCAATCAGTCCCCAGTCGATGCCCACATCGAACTCATGAGGTCTGTGGATCTCAAAGAAATCGGCCTGCAGATATTCTATGCGGGATGGGTCACGGCGCAGGACCAGTTCTTTTGTTTTCCAGCGCCGCGGGGCACGGACCAAAACCCTCTGAGGAGCGTTGAGATAGCGTTGATAGGCGATCGGGTCGTTGTCGATGAGAAGAACCTTGCCCCCATCTCCGAACAGCGCCTGGATGATCGCCGCCTCCCAACCCACCTCGGCGCCAAAGAAGACGATGTCGGGGTTGGGTGGAATATCCAGGCGCGAAAAGATACCTGCTTTGCCTTCAAAATCGAGGATGGCGTTGCGCCTTTGCTGGATGTAGGCAAGCCCCAGGCGCAAGAGCTGTCTCCACCACGGATAGGAAGTGCCCTCATTGACGGTTCGCCAGTCGCGCTTGAGCAGACGCTCGAAGTTCTCGTTGAACTGCGACCAGGCGACCTCACCGTGGCGTTCCGAATCAACGATCTTAGTGGGATCTAGAAGCCGAGACGGTGGGCCAGTCGTTCGCACAGCTGGTATCATGATTGATCCTCCATTGAATTGAACCGGGAACCGAATGGACCTCACTAGTACGAACATCCAGGTCGTAAGTTGGGACGTTGACGGCACGCTCTATTCCGTGCAGCGAATGAGATGGCAACTTCTCTTCTTGCTCATAAAAAGGATGACACCCACCCGCGGGCTTCGCAGTATCCGGGAGTTGATGGCGTTGCGGCAGTTTCGGATGGTCATGGAACGGGCGCGAACAAGCGATGAAGCTCTCCCAGCGGCTGTGGAGCAAGACCACCGAAAATCGCTCCTGGAAATGGAGCACCACTGGTACGGTCGCGCCATTCAACGAATCGGGCCACGCCCGGGTGTCGTCGATCTGCTGGCTTTTCTTGCCGCTCAAGGCCTCACCCAAGTCATCCTTTCTGACTATTACTCAGATTACAAACTGGAATCGCTAGGACTCCAAGATCGCTTCCAATCCGTCTATAGCGGGGAATCCCTGGGCTTTATCAAACCGAGCCCGAGAGGCCTCCAGCGAATCGCTGATGACTTTGATATTCCCCCAGCCCAACTTCTGCATATTGGCGATCGCGCCGAGACGGATGGTGCAGCAGCGCGCGCTGCCGGCTGCCCGTCTCTCATTCTGGGACGGGATTTCACGGATTTCCATTTCCTTTTGAGCCAATTTAGCTCAAGCCGATAGACCTTCCTTTTCTGCAAGCTCCAGGATGTAATAACCTTTGCCGTCAATCTTTTTCAGAAACGGCGTCCGGTAAAACCAGGTCAGGTGCCCTACACTGAAGTTCTGTTCCTGATAGTAGTCGGCATAGGTCGCTTGGATGTGTTGACTGACTTCCTTGAGGTAATACCAGGGAATGACGGGAGAAATGTGGTGAGGAATATGAATGTTGATGTGACACCACAAGTACTCCATCCATGCGGGAAAGCGAACATCGAAGGTTGAGGCCAACTGTCCCCGGACCGAGGTCCAACCCGACTTTTCATACAGAAGACTGTGCTGGTTGGCATGCTGAATGGTAATAATGAACCCACCACTGATCATGGCAATGGTGGCAGGGATCCCGTGGTATTTCAGCACTCCCCACAAGCCATAGAAGTACCCGAGTCCTCCGTAAATAGCCAGAAGAGAGATGAGCATGATCGCGTTAGACCACAATAATTTGCGCCCCTCTTTCGCCGACTGGTTCCGTGTCAGCAGAGTACGCACCATGACCCCTCGTCGAACGGTGTTCCAGGTGATCCAAAGAAACATTCCAAAGGGAAGGCTATAACCCAATCGGGTCATGAAGGACTGCTTCCATTTGAGGGATTTGAACTCCTCCTCGGTGACCAGGTTTGCGGCCCAATCCACCTCTTGTCCCCGAAGCTGCGTATGGACATGGTGATGATTGTGGGTGAGCCGCCAGCTATGAAAGCTGTTTGCAAGCGGCGACATACACAGATAACCCACCAGGTCATTGACCCACTTCCTTCTTGAAAAGGAATAGTGGCCACAATCATGGCCGATGACAAACAAACCGACGAGAACCCATCCATAAAGAATCCAGAGTGAGACGAGGGCAGGAACCTGCCACATAAGCTCTATTGCCTCCCCCAACCGCACCAAGGAAAGGAGATAGAGGCAAACAGTCATACAGCCCAGGACACGAGCCAGCTCCCACCAGGATCTCAGGGGATCAGGTCTTAGGTATTGCTGTGGGATCACCCGTCGTATTTGCGGCAGCGTGAGATTTTCTTCGCGCAAGCACTCGTCTACCATTGCAGGCAGGATGATATTTCTAACCTGTCCGTCCGATTGCATTACGACGGCACTTCCACTTTCTTCCGCCAGCCGACGTACCACCTTCCAATCTTGAGCCACTCCAGCCAGCTCCCCGCTTTCATACCCGCAAACAGATACCTCTGAAGCTCCAGAGCATCGGCCACAGAAACTCGAAAAATCCGTTCAGGCTCTCCCTGCAATCCTGGAATCACCAGCCAGCCCTTATTGACATAGATGAGTGTGAAAGTGGCATTCTCCTCCTGCTCCGGATCCGGGGAGATGAGATACATGTGAATGAGGTTTTTCCCGCCAATCAACCGGCGCAAAACAACATTCGATATCAGCGGATTGTTCAGAATATTGGCTTTACCCGTGGAACTTCTGCCGAAGAACTCACGAGCGATGCGAAAACGTTCCAGCTCGTCGATGTCCCCTTTTGCAACATGCTCGGCCAGCCGGTCGACCTGAAAGCCATAGACCTGTACGGTAAAATCAACAGAGTCTTCGTCTATACCCGCAGCAAACTCAATTTGATCTCCGCGCTGAATACAGGTGAGAGCCTCACCGGTGTCGATAATCCGCACTCCCAACTTCTCGAATAGCCCTTGAAACAATCCCGTCACCTCCTCCGGAAGCTCCAGGGATCTCCATTTCTCCAGCGTCGATCCTGAGGATGTCGCGTATTGCCAAGTGCCATCCTCATT
>CBDUTA010000019.1:0-18298 GCA_965369785.1 uncultured bacterium | reverse complement strand
CCCCAATTCCGTGCCAGCCCCAACTGAAACCCAGACAATCACGGGCTCTCACAACTAATTCTGGGCCTGTCCCGGAATGGACCATTTGACAGAGGGCGGGACTATAGTGATTCCAGAGTGACCTTCAGGTGGTGTCGTGTCCCCGGAGCATGGCAAGAACTTGGTAAAATGAGTCGAGAGCCAAATGTCCCATGCCGAGTAATATTCCCCTTTTAGAAAAGCAGTATTTCCGCAACGAGCAGTTCATTTCCCGTCAAATCGCCGATGAGTTTCTTCTCATTCCCGTGGCCCATCAGCTCAATGGGAATCACTGGCTGTTTGTCCTCAATGAAGTCGGGGCCCAGATCTGGGAGTTGATCGATCACGATCGATCCGTCCAGCAGATCGGACAGTTGTTACTCGAGGAATTCGATGCCACCCCGGAACAGTTGGAAGAGGATCTTCTCAGAGTTCTCGATCAGCTCCAGGAACTTGGCGCGATCGAGGCCGTTTCCGAATGAGCGGCCCGGAGAGAAGGAGAGCCAAAGAGAGAAGTTCTGTGATGAAAAATCATCAACAGATCGGCGACATGAGCGCGGAGGTCTGGAGCGAACAGATCTTCCAGCGCTTTGAGGGAAAACCCTTCCCCTTGACCGGCCAATGGGAGTTGACCTGCCGTTGCAATCTTAACTGCGTGATGTGTTATACGGATCCCTTCAATACTCCCGAGCAGATCAGGCAGGAATTGAGCTATGAAGAAATTGTCCGCATCCTGGAAGAAATCCATGAGGAGGGCTGCCTGGAGCTCACCTTCACCGGGGGTGAGCCTTTCGCCCGCCGGGACTTCCTGGACATCTACACCTATGCCAAGAAAAGAGGTTTTCTTCTGACGATCTTCACCAATGGCACGCTGATCACCCCGAAGATCGCGGATCATCTGAAAGCCTATCCTCCCTCGATGATTGAAATCAGCTTCCACGGTTTGACCCGGCAATCATTTGACCAAATTACTCTGGGCAAAGGTTCTTATAACCGTTGCCTGGAAGGCATTGGCCTGATTCTGGAGAGAAGCCTGCCCCTCACACTGAAGACCGTGGGCATGAACATCAACCGGGATGAAATTCTCAAGATTAAAGAATTCGTCGCTGGCCTCGGGAAGGCTCAATATAAATTCGGTTCCGACATTCGCCCCAGGCTGGACGGCTCCGAGGATGTCTATCAATACCAACTCCCCCAAGAGGAAATTCGAACCATTGAACGGGCGGACGAAGAATTTCGTGCCGAACGGGTGCGGCAGGACCGGTGCAAACAAGAATGGATCGATCAAGGCAAGCAGCTGTGCGGAGGGGGAAATTTCAAGTTCCACATCGATGCCTACGGGCAACTCCAGCTTTGCTCCAACAATCGAAGGCAGAGTTACGACCTTCGCCAGGGCTCCTTCCGGGAAGGGTTCCATCAGGTTCTACCCGAGTTTCCTTGTCCTGCCCGGCGCCCTGCCCAGGACGGACGATGGGTGAATATCGGGACCGGGGATTCCCGGAGAAAGCTGAAGGAAACGGCCTGATATGGAGAACAGATCGATCCAAGGGGAACAGTACCGGGATTTCAGCCTGAGGGTTCATACCCAAGCAGCCACAGAGGTCCAGGTCATCCAGGCTCAGGTGGAGTTGACCTATGGGTGCAATCTGCACTGCGTTCACTGCTACACGGATTGTTACAACCGACCTGACCTCATCAAGAAAGAGCGCACGATCGAGGAGGTCCTCCACACCCTGGACGAGCTGTATGAGTTAGGTGTTCTGTGGGTGTGTTTCACAGGTGGTGAGATCTTCATGCGCAAGGACTTCCGCCAGATCTACGATCATGCCAAAAGCAAGGGATTTTTGATCACCCTCTTCACCAACGGGACGATGTTCACCGAGGCCATTGTGGATCACTTGAAGGAGAGTCCTCCCTTCTGTATTGACATCAGTTGCCATGGAGCCACCGAGGAGACCTTTGATGGCATTACCCAGGTTGCGGGCTCCTTTAAGCGTTTCCTCAAGGGGATTGAGCTTTTGCGCTCCCGAGGTCTTCCCTTCAAAGTCAAAACCAAAGCCATGACGGTCAACAAGCATGAGCTCGACAAGATCAAGGACTTTGTGGAGGGACTGGGGCTTCGATTTCGATTAAGTCACACCCTCTATCCGCGGCTCAACGGCGATTTGGAACCCTGCCAGTACCGGTTGAGTCCTGATGAAATCGTAGAACTTGAATTTGCAGAAAGTGATTTCGATGAGGAGGATGAGGCCTGTCCAGTTGAGACCGGGAATAGCGAGGGCTTAAAGCCCCCACCCGATGATCGCCTGTTTCGGTGTGGCTGCGGGACGACCGGAGTCCATATTAACGCCTGGGGAAGACTAGGGGCCTGTACCTGGGTGAGTGAGCCGAGGGCGAATTTGGGCGAGAAATCGGTAGCTGACGGAATTGCTGAGGTTTTTCCTCAAATTCGCGGGGCACGGTACGAAACTGACACTCCCTGCCGCTCCTGCCAGGTTTACACCCTGTGCGAGAAGATGCCCAGTATTGCCTGGGCGGAGAATGGGGATCGGGAACAGCCGGTGGAACATTTTTGCCAAACCGCCTTTACACGAGCCGAGCAGTTGGCCGAACAACAGGATAAGCGAGGATGACAAGTTGAAAGACCTCATCAACCAACGCTTTGAGAAAAACCCTTTGTTGGCCTGGCGATTGATCGACGGGGTGGTCCTGCTTGTACCCATCAAGCAGCCCGGGCCGGAAATCAGCAGGCTCTATCGACTGAAGGATCCCGTCTCTACAAGGATTTGGGAACTCTTCGATGGTGAAAGGACTGTTCAAAAGATTCTCCAAGTTGTGTGCCAGGAATTTGATACAGAGGAGAAGAGGGCACAAAGGGATCTTGTGAAGTTCCTCAGACATTTAAAGTCCATTGGCGCCATTCAAGTGGCTGAAAGGCTGCCGCCGGAGGAAAAGAGCCAAGAACCCTTGAAGCTCTCGATCGGAGGAGTAGGTTTCTCGTTGCAGTGGGAAGAACCTCGTGAGGTGAACTGGCCTCACTTCTTATATGAACCTTTCGTTGGAGAGGAGAGCGATACCATCCGATTGGATATTCACTTTAAGGGCAGCCCGAAGCTCAACGGTCAAAAGCTCATCTTTGATGGGGACCACCATTGGAAGCTTTATCAGCAAGATTCAGGATACCTCTTCGAGGCCTTCGATCCCTCAACCCGGGCAAGGAACATGATCTCACGGATCACTCACGACTTCGCCCGGGCAGAAGTGTATGTGGATCCGGAATCTTCAGGATCTCCGCCCGCCTGGTCGCTCCTGCGCTTGATGAACCCTCTGGGACAATGGCTGCTGGTCAACCGGTTAGCCCAAACTGGAGGCGTCATGGTGCATGCCCTGGGAATCGATGATGGGGGCCAGGGGAGGGTGTTTGTGGGACCCTCCGGGTCGGGCAAGAGTACCCTGGCCCGATTTTGGGGGCGGCGCAAGGGGGTTCGGATCTTGAGTGATGAGCACGTGATCCTAAGACGTCAGGGTAACCGTTTTTATGCTTATGGAACTCCCTGGCCAGGCATGGCCGCCCGCTTTTCAAAGGATCCGGTCGAAATCCGGCAGATCTTTTTTATTGAACACCATCCAAAACACCGCTTGTTCAGCGAAACCGTAGGGATCTTGACAAGTCGCCTCTTTGCCCAACTGTTTCTACCGCGGTGGAACGGCGAGATCATCGAGTCGGGAGCCACCGTTTGCGAGCAACTGATACAAGAGGTGCCATGCCAAAGGCTCGGCTTCGCCAAACATCCAGACATCATCGATTTTGTGAGGAAAATCAAACCAGGAGAAAGAAAATGAAGAAGAAAAAAGCATACGTGTCACCCCAGGTCATCCGAGTCAAACTGGAACCGAGCCAAGCCATTCTGAGTAATTGTGCCGTCGGATCTACAAAAGCAGGGGACGGGGGGGCTTTTTGTTCTACTTCTCATGGGGGTCGGAAAGATTGGGCAACAGGAGACTCGGCAGCGATCTCTTAAAACCTCACCTTCCTAGATAGAGAGCGCAAAGATGAAGCAGGAGGTCTTGAAATGGCTCGTTTGCCCCCGCCTAGAAGGGACTCGTCCCTGTCACGGGACACTGCAAGTCGAGCGGGTGATGAGCCATTGGGGTAAAGATCCTCAAGAGAGCCTGGAAGCGATCCTTCGATGTGAGGGCTGTAAGGCAACCTACCCGGTGGTGTGCGGTATTCCCATTCTCATGAATGAGCTTCCCAAATACCTGAGACACAACTACTCCTTTATGGTGGGATGCTGCCGGGCTCAGGCCAGCTTGAGTGATGAGATGCAGGCTGTACTCCTTAATTATGTCCTCTCGGATTTGGAGAGTGCAGAAGAGAAGCTTTTTCCCACCGAAAGAAGATTCACTCGTGAAACCCAACTCGATTTCCTCACCGAAATAGGGCCCTATCTGTGTAACCACTATGACGATCTGGGTTCTGTCGTAAAATCATCCGATCCTCTTTATGAATTCCTGAAGGGGTACTCCGCCCGAAATCCCCACGCGGTCTTGGCAGGTTTTGCGACCTGTTATGGCAACGGAGGCCAGGATCTGGCTGTCGACATTGGCTGCCACGTGGGAGGATTCACGGCCCTTCAAGCCCAGAGGTCCCGTTTGGTCTACGGCATGGATCTCTCCTTTGAAAAACTTTTATTGGCCAGCCAAATTCTTAAAGGACGACCCACAAAGCTTGATCGATATCGCCTCTACGAGGAGGGAAAACGGTATCGCTGGCGAGGGCTTCAAGCCCCGATCTGCCAGAATGTGGAATTCGTGGTGGCCACAGGGGAGAACCTTCCTTTTGAAGCCTCCAGTGTCGATACGGTCTCCAGTTGCAACGTGGTGGATATTGTCCAGGAGCCGATGAAGCTGGTAGATGAAAAGCTCCGCGTTCTCAAAAAAGGAGGACTCCTACTCCTTTCGGATCCCTACGAATTCTATGGGACGAGGTTCAAAAAACTGAGCACCCGAAGTCGAAAATCCCCGTTGAAACTGATCAAGCAGAGAATGGCAAAACAGATTCGAATCGTTCAGGAAGAGGACTACGTGCCCTGGATCACCCAAAAGTACAATCGGAATTACATGATTTATTACAACCACTGTTTGGCTGGAATCAAGGGTAGACCAAAGGCCCTCCAAGAAAAACAACATGGAAACGTGAAAAGGTCGAAATGCGGTCCCTGAAAAATATCCCTTCTGGAACCGTAGAACCAGAGGCCATCCGGCAGCTCTTCATCGACCTTCTCAGGGAAGGTTATAGAATCCGTTCCTGGGCTGTGGGGGAAAGTATGTCCCCCTGCATCAAGAAGGGGGATCTTCTAGTGGTCAAGCCCATTGCACTTGAGGAAGCAGGGATCGGAGAAATCGTGGCTTTCCGCAGAGAAGCGAGTCACAGTATACTGACCACTCACCGCGTGGTTCGCAAGGGTAGTGACGGTGGTCGACCCTACCTGATGACCAAAGGAGATCGGAACCTCTATCGTGATTTCCCCCTTTCTCCCCAGGATGTTCTGGGCAAGGTGGTGGGCATCGAAAGAAAGGGTCAAATCATTTCTCTGGAAACCCCTTTTTACCGTCTGCGCGGCTACCTGAGGGCTCGGTTGTCATTGGGACTCTGGGTCCTTGGCGTGCTCAAGCGGAAGATCGGCCTCCTCAGCGAGTTGGGGCAAAACGGCAAAGATGACTGATCAAAGCAAACCCCTGAATAAGAAGGACCTGAAAAATTCGCTTCTGTTGAGAGGTATCGAACTCGAACCCGTTCTCGACCTCTTGGAAGACTGTCCTGTGCGTGAGCTCAAGAAGGGGACGGTACTGATTCACGCCGGAACACCCAATCGCTTTCTCTACCTCATTCTCTCAGGTCGTCTCCGCATACACATCGAAAATCTTGACCTGGACCCCATTGCCATCCTGGAACCTGGAGAGATCGTGGGCGAACTCTCTCTCATTGACACCCAGGTGGCTTCCGCCTCCGTTGTCGCCCACGAGAACTGCCGCCTGCTGGAGCTGGACGAAAAAACCATGTGGACTCTGGTTGAGGATTCGCATGCTGTAGCTCGAAATCTCCTCTTTATCCTCTCGCGGCGATTGCGTCACGGAAACGCCATTATCGGAGCTTCGCTCCTTGAGAAGGTTTCTGAACTGGAGCTGGAAGAATTTCAGCCTCAGGAGATCCCGGAAAGCACGGGTTTGCGTAAAGAGCAAAGTGACGACGAAACGTACAGCCTATACAACACCGCGACGGCCTATGTTTTAGAAACGATCAGTAGGGCTCAGAAACAGAAGTCACCCAACATGGAACAAGGAGAAGGGCTGGTCAAACGCATGATCGATTCCATCGTTGACAGTCCAGCTCTCCTTCTGTTGGCCACCGACCGAACACAGCAATTCGCTGTGAGTCCCCACTCTGTGAATGTGACCATTTTGGCACTCCGTCTGGCCCAGACCCTGGACTACGATCTACAACATCAAATCAAGGTGGGCCTTGCTGCACTTTTACACGAAATAGGGGTGGCGTTGCTCCCCGAGCGACTGCTCTATCAAAGAGGACAGGTCAGTCCGCAAGTACGGCAGCGGTCTGTTTACAGCGCCAAGCTCTTGAAAAAGTTTTACCCGAAACACGATTGGCTGATCGAAACGGTGGGGCAAGTCTACGAACGAGCCAACGGAAGCGGATTTCCTCTGGGATTGGAAGGAGAAAAGGTCCGCGAGGAAGCTCAGATATTGGGCATCGTGGATGTTTTCGAAGCCTGCATTCACGATCGTCCCTACCGCAAGGCCTTGACCGGCTATCAACTCCTGGAGGAGTTAACGCGTGGGGACACGAAAACTTTTTCCGATCACATCGTGAAAGCTCTGGTGAGAAGCTTTTCTCTTTATCCTTACAATGAGTACGTCCTTCTGAATACCGACGAACTGGGGCAAGTCGTGGATATCAATCCGCAAAAGCTGTCCCGTCCCCGCATCAAAATTCTTTTCGACAAACAGGGAAAGCCCTTAGACGAACCCAGAGAAACCGACCTGGCACAGCATCCTTCGCTGTTCATTTCCAAGGCCGTGACCTACCACGAATTGCCTTAGTGTCTCCTTCCATAAATACGATGATGTTTGTGGAACGAGGCACTGGGTACCCTACCTCCGAAACGACCGCCGTGCGTTACAGAAATGACAAATAGCGGGATTTGAAGCACCGTTACTCGAAGTCATAATACGTAACGCACGCTATTTCCTCGTTACAGTATCCGGAATAGGCTATACTAGTCGTTACGAGACCGTGCTGTGCGGGCCCCGAACATCGGGAACGAGACTAGTAACATGGAACACACGTAACCATGGCAGATTTCGAATTTAATCTCAGAGACATCTTCCGAATCCTCAAGCGCCAGAAGTTGGTTATCCTACTGGCACCGATCTTGGTGGGGCTCATGACCTATTGGTCCAGTGTCACCCCCCCTCCCGTATTCGAAGCTGAGTCGGTGGTAAAGATCTCCCGCGTGGCAGCCAACATGCAAGGCCTCCTGCTGGAGGCGCTGAGTTGGTATGAAGGAGACAACATCGCCACCCAATCCGAAATCATCACCAGTCAAAAGATCAAGATACGCGTTGCGCTTCGACTGGCCGAGGAGTATCCCGAATATCGGGAGGTTACGTCTCTGCTCGGTGGCGAGGAAGAAACGGACTACGATGCCCTGGCGCGGAGGATTGGGGACAACCCGGAACTTGCCGGGTTGATTGCAGGCATCGGTGTCGAAGCGGAGAGAAAGGGAGCCAGCGATATTGTGGGAATCCACACCACGGGTTCCTCTGCGCAAATCGCTGTAGACACCGCTAATTACACAGCCGAGGAATTTGTCAATTACAACACCTCCGAAAGAAATAAAGAGATCCGTCAGGCTGTTCGATTCATCGAATCTAGGATCGTGGAGACCGAGCAGGAGCTTAGGAAAGCGGAAGGGGACCTTGAGCAGTTTAAGAGAAACAATACGGAGACCCTGAGCTTGCAAATGGAAGAAGTCGGATCCCTTAGAGGGCAGATCGAGAGCCTGGGAAGAGACATCGCCAATTTGGAAGAGGCCATTGAACAACTGGAAGCCATGACCCATGTGGATCAATACTTTGCCTTCTCTCCCGCCTTCATCGACCTAGACGACCCTCAGATTGCTCCATTGGAACAGCAAGTCTTGCAGCTGATCGTTCAGATCAACCAGTCGAAGAGAGAACGAAGCGAACTGTTGAGCTACCTGACTGAAGATTCCAGGGAGGCTCGCCTGAACGCTTTGCAGACAAAAGAGCTGGAAAAAAGCACCCAGGAGATCATTCGCAGTTTGCTTCGACGTTATGCAGCTCTGCGCGATGAACTAGTCCAACAGCGCCGGGCTTTAGCTGAACGTCAGGATCAAATGCAGGCGGTTCCCGAGGCCATTCGCCAACTTGAATCTTTGCAGGGACAGGTCGCTCTCAAGAGAGATGCCATCAATCTCCTTCAAAGGCGGTTGCAGGACGCGGAAATCCAAAAAGCGGGTGAAATCCAGGAGATCAGTATTGTCGAGCGAGCTACCTCCGCGAGCGCCTGGCCTCAACCCTCAAGACTCTTCAAGGCTTTGATCGGCCTGGTGATTGGAACGATACTGGGCGGGGTGTTCGCCATCATTCTCGAGTCTATGGACACCTCAATTGGAACCATCGAGGATGTTGAACGATACGTGGAACTTCCGGTTTTAGGCGTGATCCCTCATCTGAATACAACTACGGTGAGCGAAAACGTAGTGAGGGAAGACATGGGAAGCGATGTCACCTCCGGGGACCTGGAGAACATAGCCACCCTCTGTACTCACTTTGACCTTACAGCACCCGTCTCCGAGGCCTTTCGTACGATGCGGGCTCAACTTGAGGTCCTGTTCAAAAGAAACAATTGGAAGACCTTGATGGTTACTTCCTCTGTTTTGCGGGAAGGAAAAACAAATACCGCCTGTAACCTGGCCATCGTTTTTGCTCAGGCCGGTCAAAAAACTCTGCTGATCGATGCCGATGTTCGCCGGCCCAGAGTCCATAAAGTCTTTGGCTTGTCCAATACACCTGGTTTAACGGAAGTTCTCCTGGGAGTCACCGACTGGAAAAGTGCGACTCGATCCATGGATGATCTTATCTTGGGTAAAATGGGACTCAATAATACCCAAATCACTCCGGGCCTCGAGTATTTACTCCTACTCACTTCAGGCGGAAAAGTGGATCGCCCGGCGGAACTCCTCAACCTGGAAAAGGTGGGTCAGCTGCTTTCAGAAATGCGAGACGACTATGACATCATCATTGTGGATGTCGCTCCTGCACTTCCCGTGGCAGAAGCTTCACAGTTGTCCCCTGGTATCGACGCAACCCTTCTTGCTTATCAAATTGGTCGAGTCGGGCGCGAGGTACTCAACCGATGCAAGAGCCGCTTGGAAGCTATGGGAGGCAATGTCGTTGGCCTGGTGATGAACGATATCGAAGCGGCCATCTACGAAACTCAAGATTCCGGGTACTATGGCGGCTACAAGTATCGATACGGGGACACCCCTCCTGCTTCGGGGTTCCTGGCTCGATTGAAAGAGGGTGTGGACTCGGTGAGCCGGCGCATGCGTCGCAGGACACCTGAGGCAGCGCAGACGGTGAATACTGAAATCATTATTCCAACTCCTCCACCGGCTCCCGACATCTCGAGCCAAAACATGGCCAGCTGTGTGGAATGCGGTAAGAATTTCGAGGCGGCTCGATCGGATGCCCGATTTTGCTCAAGCGCTTGTCGGCAAAAGGCCTATCGAGCACGAAAGACTCGTCAACCGGCCTAACCCCTGTCGTGTATTCCCACCTTTTTAGCAGAGCACTCCAAAACTCACTCACCCACGGGGCAAGGCTGGGGTTTCGAGAGAAAACCTCCACTTTACACTTGCATGCTCCCCAGGCTTTAAAATACCTTTATAAGAATGCCTGAACAGAACGAACCCTTGGACAACCGGGACCTGGAAAAGTCGCTCCTCTTGAGAGGTGCCGAGCTTGAAGCCGTCGTGGGTCTTCTCGAGAAATGTCCGGTGCGAGAGTTAGGGGAGGGTGGGTCACTGTTTTACGCCGGGCAGCCCAACCACTTTCTCTATTTGCTCCTTTCCGGTCGTCTCCGCAGTCACGTCAGGAGAAATGGGCGGGACACTGTTGAAACACTGGAACCCGGGGAAGTGATCGGTGCACTCTCGGTCATGAGTGGCAAACTGACGTCAGCTACGGTTGTGGCCCACGAGAACTGCCGTCTGCTCGAACTGGACGAAAAAGTCATCTGGTCACTTGTTGAGAGTTCCCATGCCGTAGCTCGCAATCTACTGACGATGTTTTCGCAACGTATGCATCGGGAACATTCCGGGAAAAGAGCTTCGCTCATTGAAAGAGTTTCCCTACAAGAACTGGAAGAGTTTCAACTCCAGCAGGTCGAGGGAGGCAAGGGTCCGCTTGAAGAGGAAACTGAAGATAGAGCGACTCACTTGTACCAGACCGCGACTACCTATGTTTTGGAATCGATCCGTCAGACTCAGGAAAGGACGGCCCCCGACTTTGAACGAGGAGAGGAGCTGCTCAAACAAGTCATCGATTCCATGAAAAACGACTCCGATCTCCTTCTGCTGGCTACCGACCGAAGGCAGGAATTCGCTGTGAGTACCCACTCTGTGAATGTGGCCATCTTGGCACTGCATCTTGCTCGAACCCTGAACTACGAGGTGGAACATCAAACCAGGGTAGGGATCGCTGCACTTTTACACGAGATTGGTGTGGCCTGGCTCCCCAAGGGAGTGCTCTATGAAACAGGAAAGCTCAATCCCCACGCACGGCAACGACCTGTTTACAGCTCCAATCTCTTACAAGAATTCTACCCGGAGCGCGATTGGCTGGCTGAAAGCGTTGCACAAGTATACGAGCGAGCCGATGGAAATGGATTTCCTCTGGGACTGCAGGGTAAGGAAATTTGTGAAGAGGGAAGCATATTGGGCATCGTGGATGTCTTCGAAGCCTGCACTCACGATCGGTCTTACCGCAAAGCTTTGACGGGCTATCAATTACTTGAGGAATTAACCCATAGCGACACGAAGACTTTTTCCGATGAGATCGTCAAGGCCCTGGTAAGAAGTTTCTCTCTTTATTCCTACAATGAATACGTCCTCCTGAATAGCCGTGAAATAGGGCAAGTCGTGGAAATCAATCGAGAAAAGTTGTCGCGTCCTAGAATCAAGATTCTTTACGACCCACAGGGAAGAGCTTTGGACAAAGCCAGAGAAACGGATTTGGCCCACAATCCGAATCTCTTTATTACCAAGGCCGTCACTTACCACGAGCTACCTTAGGGGCACCAGCCTATAAATGATCCGGGCTAACTTGCATTCCTCCTTTTCCAAGAAGGGTCTAGATGTCGGTGTTTGGAGATATGGTGACAAAGTAGGTAGTTGTGTATCCATGCCCATGGACAGGAGATGCAGGGCGATGCCCTTCTCATGAGCTGAAGGTAGAGCCAATCATGACGGATGGGAGAAGCTGAATTGCATCAGAGACACATCTTCCGCCTCCTCTGGAGCCGGAAGTGGATCATTATCGCCGTGCCTATTCTGGCCGGAGCTTTGACCTACTGGTTCACTGCAACATCCCTTCCTGTATACGAAGCTGAATCGACGGTGAAGGTCTCTCGTGTGACCGCCACCGTTCAAGCTCTTCTGCTGGAAGTCTTAAGCTGGCATGAGGGAAACAACATCGCCACCCAATCGGAGATCATTACCAGTCAAAAGATCAAAGCACGTGTTGCGTTGCGGCTGGCCCAGAAGTATTCCAGTTTTAGAGAGGTCCCTTCTCTGCTCGGGGATGCTGAGGAAATGGATTATGATGCCCTCCAACAAAGAATTGGAGAAAATCCACAATTGGCAGGATTGATTGCCTCCATTGCTGTCGAACCTCACAGAAAGGGAGACAGCGATATCGTAGCCATCCAGGCCAGCGCCTCCTCTGCTGGATTAGCTATTGATACGGCGAACTATGTAGCTGAGGAGTTTGTAACTTACAACATTTCAGAGAAAAATCGAGAAATCCGCCAGGCCGTTCAGTTCATTCGAGACAGTATCCTGGAAACCGAGCAGGAGCTTCGAGAGGCGGAGCGGAGACTGGAAGACTTTGAAAGAACTCATGCGGAGACGCTAAACCTGGCGGTGGGAGAAGTCGGAAGAGTTCAAGAAAAAATCGATAGCCTGGGAAGAAACCTGAGTCATTTAGAAGAAGCTATTCAACAGCTGGAAACGATGACCCATGTGGACCAATACTTTACTTTCTCTCCCACCCTTACGGAAACCGAGGACCCTCAGATTTCTCCATTGGAACAACAGGTTCTCCGCTTGATCCTCCAAATCAACGAGACTAAAAGGGAACGAAGCGAACTCTTGAGTTACCTGACGGAAGAGTCCCGAAAGGTTCGGCTCAATGTCCTACAGACAAAAGATCTGGAAGAAAGTGCACAGGACCTTATTGGCAGTTTAGTGAGACGTTACCGGTCCCTGCGCCATGACTTGCTCCAACAGCGCGACACCTGGGTCGAGCGACACGATCGATTGATAGCCGTTCCCGGACTCAACCGCCAACTTGAATCAGTGCAAAACCAGGTCGCTTTAAGCAGAGACGCTCTCAACCTTTTCCAGCGGCGCCTCCAAGACGCCGAAATTCAGGAAGCTGGAGAAATTCAGGAAGTCAGCCTAGTCGAGCGAGCCACTACCGCGGCTCTTTGGGCCCCTTCCTCAAGATGGTTTAAAACTGTCATCGGTATGGTGCTTGGAACTCTCCTGGGAGGGGTTTCCGCTTTGATTCTCCCCTCCCAGAACCCTTCCCTCGACCCTCCTATGCGACAACGCTTTTAATCCACTTTCCCAACCCCCTCTCTTACACCCCTGAAAACCACCTCCAGCTTCTCTTTGCGAACCCCCTCAAATTCCTACCCTTCAGTCGCTTCAAGACGCCAAGTACACTGCCACCTTTACCTTCCACAACACTCAATCCACCTGTTCCCTTTTCGGCCTGAAGGCGTCTTTCTCTCGGACCTTTTCCGACAACATGAGCTCCTTCTGCCTTCAGTAAACTATTGAGTTTCTTCCCCAAAGCTCCTTGTTTCATTCCTTCATCCAATCTCTTCACCAAAAACTGGGCTGACTTGTAAGTAAGTCCCAACTTCCTGTGTAACTGGTGCGCATTCAGTTCATTAGCCGGATCACCCATGAGATAGATGGCTGTCACCCACTTGCTCAGCGGGATCTTGCTCCCTTGGAAAACGGTTCCCACCGTCACCGTGAATTGCTTTCTGCAATCTCTGCACTTCCACACACCCTGTCTGACCGGACTGTTGGAACCCTTCTTGGGTATCAGCCTGTAATGCCCCCCAACAACCACACAATCAGGGCAAATCGGTCCATCCGGCCACCGCACTCTCTCCAACAGCTCACGGGCTATCTCCTCATCTACGTATTTCCCACGGCTACTCAACTGCAATTTTTCCATTGTGCCCTCTCCATCCTGACTTCAACTGAACCAAAAACGGGTTTCTCATGTATCTATTTTCCTTATCCTCTTCACGACACCAATCTATTCCTACTCACACTGACATTTTTCACTTATCCCAGACCTCATTCCAGATCGGAATGGGTTTGCCACCTACAACTTTCCCACATCCCTCTCAGCAGAGCTGCTCCATTATCGCCCCATTCACTCAACTTTTCATCCTCTGTTGGCTCGTCCACCGACACCGCCTCGAAACATCGGCGACTTCGACACCAGTCCATATAACGACCGTTACAGAAACAATAGAGCCGACCGAACATACGCGTAACACTAACTCGTAACAGCTACCTTGTTCTAAACATAACCTCTACCTACTACCTTCAATTCGTAACAGGCAAGGTCTTTCTGTTGGGTCTCAACTCAGTTCGGTCTACCGATGAGTTTGATGAGCGGATTCAGCCCTAGCGACCAACTGTAACTACTTGGGTGAACTGCATCGCTAATCGTCACGTCGAAGGTTTCTACTCTTTCCTCGTTATGGCCCTGATTTTACCATCTAACCTCTGACCAACCGCACTTCCGACAGCCGACCTGTCGACTCACTGCACCCTTACCTCAGAATCCTCTTTAGTCACTTCGTTCTAACCATTCTCCTGGAACATCTGTCACCCTTACGGCCTCAACTCGACCCTTTCACAATTTGGCATGCCGATTAGAGGTATCTTCGTTACAAAAAGACGATGGGTTTGTAAGCTACACTATCAGATTATGCCAAAATCTCTGCTGAGTCGACTTGCAGCCTGAAGAAATGAGATCAAGTACCCCAACAAGGAATTTACATTCCGGGTAAGGTCAACACCCAGGGGACTATTTTCCGGTTCAAATCCGGGAGGAGTGCTGTCTTTTTGAGGGGATTGGAACTGTCGATGACCCTTGTTCCTGAAAATCCGCTGTAGGTTCGCCATCTATCTTGCAGGTAATTCGGCTAACAGACTGGGGCAGAGGGAGTTACGGTGGAGACAAAGACTTACTTACAAGTCAGCCAGCTTCTCATTGTAGCGACTAGGCGGAGGAACGAAGCAAGGTGCTTTGGGAAAGACGCTCAATGGTTTGCTAGAGGCAGAATGAGCTCATCTTCTCGGAGAAGGCCCGAGAAAAAGACGGCTCCGTGCGATAGAGAGTTTGAAGGGGAATTCGGCCTCCTGAAGGGGGATGTTTCTCTTATTTCCCCATCCTTGATGTTTACGAGGTACTCTAACATCCGTGCCTCTACCGCCCCGCTCACCCGGAGGATGAGGTTATCACCATTGTGGCCGACGAGAGAGGGAAGCACTTCGACCCCATGATTTTCAGCTGCTTTCTCGTACTGCAACCTACATCGGTTACACTGATCACTGGCTTATTACTCTCCGGCTGACTTTGAAAGGAGGTATGCCACCTTCCCTACAATCCCAAACGGGGTAACTTCACTGTTTAGGATTTGGAATTTGGAATTTGGAATTTCCCCTGACCGCGGTCAGGGGAGTCCTCAGACGACACATTCTTGGCAAGAAAGTTGCACCCTCCCTTGAATGGTCTCAGGACTTCAACTACCTTTGACAAGGACGAAAACGGCATGCCTGATCGAGAAGCAACTCCGAAAGAGCTGGAACCCGAAACTTCGCCTCCCCTTCCCTTTGAGACCGGTCCTGACAAATTCTCCGCTCCGGAGACTTCGCCTCGGGAAAACCAGGCTGCCTCCTTTGATCCTGAATTTCTGAAGCCCTTTCTTTCCCAGAGGAAGTCTGCTCCCCAACCTTGTGAAGCAGAACTTCTCAGGGAGGCCATAGCAGAAGGAACGGCCCATCTGCTCTATCAAAGGATGAAGGAAAAAGCCGATACCGAGCTGCAATCGGGTTGGCTCTTTCTGAAGCTTCAGCAAAGCTATTATCAGAACCTGGTTCAAAATATCTATTGGTGCGAACAATTCCTAAAGGAGTTCCCCAGCCACACAAACAATTCCCCCACTATTCTGTTGAAGGGTATCTCTCTACTCAATACGGTTTATCAAAATCCTGGTCTTCGCCATCTGGGTGACATTGATCTTCTCATTCGAAAACAAGACTATCCAAAAGTTCGAGAACAACTAGAGTCGGCAGATTATGTTTTCTCCGATGAGATGCAAGGACTGGCAGATCCTCGTGATCTCAATAGCATCCTGTGCCACAAAGACTCTCCATCCACCCCCCAACCCGCTCTTCACATTCATTGGAATCTCATCAATACCGTCTTACCCGTTTCTCTTACCCACCCTCGGGTGGATCTCGATGCACTTTGGAAACAATCCGTACCCTTACCCGCCCATCCCAGCTTGCGTGTCCTGTCCCCCACCCATCAGATCATCTACTACGCTTATCATCACCTCAAACACTCATTCAACCGTTTGATCCGCCTCCACGATCTGGATTTAACCATCCGCCATTACCGCGACTCCGTCGACTGGTCTGAGGTTCTGAATGAGACCCATCGTTTCAATCTTGCCCGCACCGTGTACTATCCTTTCCATCTGGCCAAACGCGTGCTGGCCACCCCCATTCCGGATCCAGTCATGGACAATTTAAGACCCACAAAATTGAGTCTTCTGGAAAGTCGAATGCTTCAGTGCATGGACCGCGGAGGCAAACCCATTTACGGTCACGCCATCGTCTATCTAGCACTCCAGAAGGGATGGCACAACAAGCTTCGCTTCCTGTACCGCTGCTTCTTTCCTTCCCTTAAGAAACGCAACTCGGCTACCTACGGATATCTTTCCAGACGAATGGTAAGAGGCTTGAAAAGGTCTCTTCAACTCGTCGTTTCTCTGTGGCCCAGGTGAGGGCGAAACCGGCCTTGGTTAGGGGGTGAGTGAAGCTCGCGAAGCGGGTCTGGGTTCGATTTCCTGGTGAGGCAATACGATGGGAACAAGTAGTTGCCGTTGAACAATACTTGACCTGGACAGACGTTTTGTCACCGAGACTGCCCATGATGATGCTGAGGACTAAGAGGTGAGCTAACGGCCCAATGCGATTTTCCCAAGGAACAAGGGTGTTTCCCCGAGAAGAGGCGGGCTTCCCATGGGAACATCGCTTTTTCCCCGGGAAAAATTTTCCCCAGTTCTCCCAAAAGGCTACAGGCAAGCCCGTCAAGGTCATCTGGAAAAGAGAGGAAGACATCTATTTCGATGCCTATCCCCTTGGAAACAGCCACCGAATTACCGGGGCACTGGATGGACAAGGTCGGCTCATCGCCGGTCTCATAAAGTGGCCGCCCCTTCGATTTTCGCTACCATCGCACCCAAAGCACCACCGCCGGAAAAGATCCCCTGGAATTTCGTCTGCAACATGTCAAGCACAACCCGCTAGCCTATCGAACCCTGGAAGTGGTAGCTGAAAAAGCGGGTTGGGGCAAGTCGTTGGCTGCAGGTCGTGCTCGAGGAGTCGTTTCCTACCCTTCCCATGGAAGCTACATTTCCCAGATTGCCGAAGTCTCTGTGAACGACAAGACAGGGCAGATCCGGGTGCACCGGGTCATCTGTGCCGTGGACTGCGGCCCCATCATCAATCGCGATAACCTTGTCGCTCAAGTTGAAGGGGCGCTCACCATGGGATTGAGTGCGGCCTTAAAGGAGAATGTGGAGTTTTCCGGGAGTAGGGTTCAATCGGCCAACTTCAGCGACTACCCGCTCCTGCGTATGAGTGAAGCTCCCGATGTTGAGGTGCACATCGTGGAAAGTGACGGTCTCACTGGGGGAATGGGAGAAACGGGATTGCCTCCCGTTGCTCCCGTGGTTGCCAATGCAGTGTTCGCAGCCACGGTTACTCGAATCCGACGTCTGCCTATGACGCCCTCAACATTCCTAGAGGCTAGGGACAGAGCCACTGGTTAGAACAGAGCGCCCGGCGCAGGAGAGCGCAAAACAAGCTCTGGCACTGGCTTTCAGAGTGATTTGTAACGCCTGTTACAGACAGAAACGATTCTTGTTACGATAATTTTTCGAATAGCCGCACGCTGGTGGCAGTTCGATACGGTTACCCCTGCCACAGGAGATAGAACCCATAACGCATCGCTACCTCAAAAGAAAATTTCGTTACTTTTAGATCAGTTTGTCACGGTTGCTTTGGGGTCACCCGGCGCTAACAATAACTCTGCCCTCAGGCTGGGGATGGCGCCAAGTAAATTAGGAGGAGGGAGGATGTGGCTAAAGGGGCGAGAATACAACCTAAAATGGAGTGCCCTCTCGTTCGACCTGTCTGCGAATACTCTGAAATGTGGGTTTCACCTCAAGAAAAACGTCGAATATCCTGGGGTCGAAGTGCTGGCCTCTCCCGTCGGCCATGATAGCGGAGACCTCATCCTCAGGGTGAGCAGGGCGGTAAACTCGAGGGTGTGAGAGTGCATCGTAGACATCCAGAATAGCGACAATACGTGCGCTTTCGGGGATCTGTTCTGCGGCCAGTCCCTGGGAATATCCTGAACCATCCCACCTTTCATGGTGGCACAGGGCAATATCTCTCGCCATTTGCAGCATAGGAAGCTCGGACCCTTCCAGAATTCTGGCGCCCATCTCCGTGTGCCTCTTGAGCACCGAAAATTCCTCCGAGGTCAGCCTCTCCGCCCTCAACAAGATTCCATCGGCGATGCCAATTTTTCCGATGTCGTGCATGGTTGCAGCAAGCCG
>CBDUTA010000018.1:0-18514 GCA_965369785.1 uncultured bacterium | reverse complement strand
GACGTGGTGGTGGAATCCTCCTATTGGGCAGAACAAGATGGAAGCGCAACAGTTAAGGCTGAACATGTGGATCAGGCGATTGAAGAGAAGATCTACCGGTCTAACCTGATCGACGAGAAAATCCGTGACCTGATCACCGAAGGCACGTTGATGGTGGACCTGGAAGGAGCGGTAGTAGGACAGGTGAATGGCCTAGCAGTGTACGATCTCGGAGTCATTTCCTTCGGTAAACCTTCCCGGATCACCGCCAAAACCTTCTTGGGCCGGGACGGTATCATCAACATCGAGAGAGAGGCGCAGCTTAGCGGTAAGACACACGATAAAGGCGTCTTGATCCTGAGTGGTTATCTGGGTTCGAAGTATGCCAAGGACAAACCGCTCTCTCTGATCGCAAGCCTAGCCTTCGAACAGAATTATGAGGGTGTGGACGGAGACAGTGCCTCCTCTACAGAGCTTTACGCAATCCTTTCGAGCCTTTCCAACTTGCCCATCAAACAAGGGATTGCAGTTACTGGTTCGGTAAACCAGCAGGGCCAGATCCAGGCAATCGGTGGTGTCAACCAAAAGATTGAAGGCTTTTTCGAAGTCTGCAAAGCCAAGGGCTTGACCGGGGAGCAGGGCGTAATCATCCCCTGTCAAAACATCAAGAACCTCATGTTAAAGGAGGAGGTCGTCAAGGCGGCCGAAGAAGGCAAGTTCGATGTTTATGCAATCAAGACGATCGACGAGGGCATAGAACTGCTCACAGGCACGCCCGCTGGAGAAACCGGTGAGGACGAGACCTATCCGGAGGGTACAGTCAACTATCTGGTGAACAAACGCCTGAGGGAGCAGGCCGAATCGATGAAGAGTTATTACGGACAGAACTCATGAGCGCGCCATAATTTTCTACCAGAGTGATTACTATGAAAACAACCTTTGTTTTATCTACTCAAATTCCGGTTCGAGACATCATGTCGACCCAGTTGGACACAATGGACCGAAACGACACCCTTGGACTTGCCCAGGACGTTATGAAGCAAGAGCGCATCCGTCACTTTCCGGTGTTGGATGGAGAGGAACTGGTTGGGGTCCTGAGTCAGCGTGACCTGCTTCATGCCACCCTGGGTTCGGTGTTGAAGTATGGAGAAAAGGGGGAGCGAGGTTTTCTAACCACCGTGGCAGTTAAAGCCGTCATGAGCGAACCGCCTATCACCATTGCACCTGACAGTCCAATTAGAGAGGCCGCACGGTTGATGATTGAGAAACAGATTGGCTGCCTGCCTGTCACGGAGAACGGAAAGCTGATCGGCATGGTGACCGAAACAGACATTCTTAAGCAAGTGGCGGAGACATAGGTCAAAACTTGTCGATCCTTCTTCGAAGGAAGTTCTACTGGTTTCGACTCTCTAGCCCGAATGATGCATATTCCGGCCTACAGGACGATATGATCCGGAGAAGATTCAAGAGGTGCACATATGAATTGTCCCAAATGTAGTGCGACCATGGAAAAGGTGCAATACCAATCTATTGAGGTGGATCGATGCACCGACTGTAAAGGGATCTGGTTCGATATGTTGGAACCGGAACATCTAAAGGCCATTGAAGGATCCGAGGAAATCGATATCGGAGATCCCGAGGTCGGAAAGAAAACCAACATCGTCGATCAAATTGCTTGTCCCGTTTGCGATACCCGCATGATCCGAATGGTGGATAGGCGACAACCTCATATCTGGTTTGAATCCTGTACTGTTTGTTACGGTGTGTTCTTTGATGCAGGGGAATTTCGGGACTACAAACAAGAAAGTATTTTGGATTTCTTCAGAGACCTCTTTTCTCGGGAACGGAAGTGAGATTCCGCTCATAGTACCCGTAGAGGTCAGCCGGTGGCTGACGGCAATTTAAAAAAGGTCTGCGGTTAAAAACCACTTCAAAGGGTGGCCCGTGGGCTAAAGCCCACGGCTCTGACTGCGTCTGATCACGAGAGGGTGCCATCTTCACCACTCGTGGCAAACCACCGGCTCGCCCCTACCGTGCAGGTGGATTAGCAAGCCGCTCTAAAAGTGTCACCGCTCGCCGCCGAGCAACACCCAGTCGTTCCTCGAGCCGCTCGAAGATAAAGGAGTGACCTGCAAACACCGCCTCAATGAGTGGCACTTCAGCTTGATCGTACGCATATTGCAGATCCTCCTGTCTCGACCTATCTTTCACTCGACGAATGAGGGGTTGAGCCTCATTCAGTAGCGCGCGCACCTCTCGTATGCCTTCCAGAAGCTGTCTTCCCTGGACCGGATATTCAGGACGTGAGGCAATCTCGCCCTCTCCGTGACATTTGGAGCACTGCTTGGCCAATCCTCTCGGTGACAACAACCGAGCGCCTACGTTCTCGTGGCAGGTCGTGCAAACCGGAGTATCCTGTCTCCCTTCCTGTAAGAGGGTGTAATGTCCACTGTCCTGGAAGGCCACGAACTGACCCGTGTGACAGGCACCACAGGTCTGGGGAATATTTCGAGGATACACGGGACTGGCCGGATTTCGGCTGTTGAGGATGTCCTGATGGGCCATGAACGATTCAAAGGTGGTTGCGTTACCGCCATGGCAACTTTCACAACCCACACGATTACGCCCATGGGCTGACCGTTCCCACGCATTCAAGTGGTAAGGCTCGGGCGTTTCGAGGGCAGAAAAGTGACAGTCGGCACAGCTACTTTGTTGTTGGGCCATCAGTGAACTGACGACCAGAATCAATGACAGTGCAAAAAGAAGCTTTCGTATCATGATGACCTCCTACGAAGTTCACATAGGTGATAGCGGTGGAGGAACAACGGTATAGCGCGATTGGAGAAAACCCACTAAATCGATGAGTTGCCGAACCGTCATAATATCGCTATAACCAGGCATTCTGGACTCTCCGGTATTCGTTGTGATCTGCTCTTCGTTAAGTCCACGGGCTAGCTTGTGTGAAGGATGGATGATCGAGGTCACCAAGTAACCATCTGTCCTGATTTCAAAAACGGGCCCTCCCAGGACGACCGATGCAGAGGGACTGGGAATAACCACGGGAGGCGACAGATCCACCCCATCCACGGCGTGACAAGCGTTACACTGAAGCTCGATAAACGCGGCCTTCCCTTGTTCGACATTGCCTTCCGGCAAAAGGAATCCGACCGGTGATCTAGGGCCTGAGTCACAGGCAATTAGGCCACCTAGTATCGCTGTTGTTAGCAGAGCCAAAGAGTATTTCATGAGGCGACCCTCTTTCCATCAAAACTACCGAGTTGGCAGTAGATTCGGTGACATGGAACAGACATCTTGTTTTACCTCTTACACTTTCCTTCCCGCTTTATTACCATGCAAGATAGAGTCCTAATTTGGGATAGGCCGGCTATGGGGCATGGGGGGGGAAATCTTGTTTCTGCCTGAACGGGATTAGCCTGGACTGGACTCCGGAAATTCTTGTTTCAGCCTCATCGGGTGTCTCTTATTCCGCTCATCAATTGGGGCATTACATCCAGTTGGCTGAGTAGAATCACCCTGGCAGAACAACCAGACATCTCCTAGTGCCGTTGCAGTCCTTTGCCGTTCTTTGGTACACAAGTTGCTAAAGAGTAAAGTGTCACAGCGGAATATGATAGGTTTTGTGGAAGTCAGTAAGGATCAGTTACTCGAATTGGGAATGGCGGGAAGACCTACTCTTTCAAAGAATGCACTCAAGACACTGACCGAGAAACCGGAACCACCGTGCATGTCCATTTTCTTGCATACCCACCGATCTGGCAAAGAAGTCGAACGGGATCCAATCCGATTGAAGAATCTGCTTCGCCAGGCTCAAAAACGCTTCCTCACCAGTGGCCATCGCGCAATAATGATGTTGCCAACTCCGCTGCAGCCATAATCGGAAAGGAGTAAATAAGATGACAGTGGAACGGTATCTTCGACTGATCGCTGGTTTTTTCATCATGCTCAGCCTTACGCTGGGCTATCTCTACAGTTCCTACTGGTACGGGTTCACGGCCTTCGTGGGTCTCAATTTATTTCAGTCAGCTTTCACGAACTGGTGTCCCATGATGACCATTCTCCGAAAACTGGGTGTTCGGTCCTCTGTCTGAAGCTCAAACCGAAGGGATCCCAGTTGAATGGTGTTGGATCCTGGCGGCTGCCTCAAGGGATTGATCGGGTCTTTTGTCTCCAGAGCCTATAGGCGCGCGCCAGAAGGGAGATACCGACGTAGCCGGTCACGATGGCTGCGGTGTAGGAAAGAACTTGGGGCCATTTGAAAACGACCGCAGAGATGAATAGAGAAAGAATCCCGAACCCTGCAAATGCACGTGCTTCGTCCCTACTAATGGCGCGAGGTGTCAGCGTAGCACCGAAGCTCGCCCCGATCTGGAGCGCCGATGCCGCAGCACGGCCGGCGCTTCCAGAGGCCGCCCTTCGCCCACCTGGCCCCCCGTGTCCGCGGCTCTCGGCCAGTTGAACTCGACGCCGGGGGTTGAGGACCATCTCCGTGGCCTGCTCAAGGTCACGCCGGTAGACAGCTTCCATCTCTTGGCCAAAGCCCCGGTCCTCGACGCATACATCCAGCTCCCAATTGACGATCCAACTCGCGACGTTCAGGTTCGTGGAGCCGACGCGCGACCAAACACCATCCACGACGGCGGTTTTTGCGTGCATCATCGGGCCGTTCCACTCGAAAACACGCACCCCGGCCTCGAGTAAGGGTCGGTACTGGATTCGCGAGAACGCTGCAACAAGACGCATGTTGCTGGCACTCGGCACCAGGAGTCGCACGTCCACACCCGCTTTGGCAGCGGAGCACAGGGCCCCAATATAGGCAGGCGTTCCGATAAAGTAGGCGTCGGCGAGCCACAGATGTTTGCGGGCAATCGCTGCCCACAAGAGATCGAGTCGCAGCAGGCCTGTGCTCTCAGGGGAACTCGGAATGACACGCACAGCGTGGCTTCCTGCAGGGGAAAAATCCTTCCACTGAGGGATCTCCTCCTCACTCAGGGGCTTACCGTTGAGAGCCCAAATATCCGCGAAAGCACGCTCCAGGTCGGCCACTGCCGGTCCGCGAACCTCAACGCCTGTGTCCCGCCAGGGCCCAATGCCACGCTCGGGGAAACCCAACCAGTCCTGAGCGACACAAAGCCCTGAAACAAAGCCCACTTTGCCATCCACGGCAAGGAGTTTTCGATGATCGCGACTGAACCAAGCGAGGGCATTGTGAAGCCGCAGGGGATTACAGCAGCGCACCTCGACTCCCCCGCAGCGGAGACGGTTCCAGAAACGCCAGCCGGTCACACCAAGCGCCCCAAACCAATCATAAAGCAAGCTAACTCGGACGCCTTCCGCCGCCTTGGCAATCAGAAGATCGGCCATTGCGTTTCCGGCGGGATCGCTGCGAAGCATGTACATCTCAAAGTGTACAGTCCGCTCGGCGGAGGCGATCGCCTGCTCCCACGCCGGGTAGTTCTGCTCCCCATCCAACAGAAGCCGCACGTGGTTTCCGCTGATGAGTGGAGCTTCAGAGGTGCGTGAAAAGGCCCGCTCCCAAAGCAGGTGCTGTGCCTCGACCGCGGTCGCTGAACGATCGCTGTCGGGCCTAGTGTCACTCTGTCTACTCAATGCTGATCTGGCCGATGAGCGCTCGATGGTCCGATCCGTAGCTCTGCTTCAGAATTCTACACTCGTAACGCCAGCCCCTTGGTAACCGAAAGAAAACATGGTCGAGTTTTAACGATGGAAGAAAACGTGAGACACTCAGTGTCCCGTCGCCTGGCGACTCTGACGGTGCCCGGAAACGCGTTCGCATGTGGCAGACCGCAGGCTCATTCTCGCCTCTTGTCCATGTGTTGAAATCCCCTCCGACCAGGGTCGGGGTCTCTTCCTTGAAAGCTCGGAGCAGCCATTCCGTCTGTCTCGCCCGCCCGGCACCAAAGCTCCGATGAAACCGCCACCCTACTGAGCGCGGATCAAGATGAACGTTCACCCAGTCCAGACTCCACGGCGACTCACAGCGCGAATTCCCATGCAGCCTTGCAGCCACCGCCACACGGCGCTCGCGCTCGAACGGAAGCTCGAAAGCCCTCAATCTGGAAAGGGGCAGTGTCGACAGAATTGCGTTGCCCCGGTCCTCCGGCCATTCGTCGGCGCATGGAGAGCCATTTCGCATCGAAGGTACGTAATACAGGGCCAGCCCCATTTTTTCTGCCAAAGCATCGATCCCGGTCCGCCATCCATGGCGCGGAAGGTTCTCGATACGGGTCGATCCGATCCCCGATAGCGGGGGACAGTCGGGGACCGCCGGTCCGCTGCGGTGCACCTCCTGAAGAAGAAGAACGAAATGTTCGACCGGACGCCCATCCGTCAGACGTCCCCGTGTCAGATCGAAAAGAAAGGAAGTAAGGTCGGCCGAGCCAACGTTCGTATTCCACACCGCGAAGGTCAGTTGATCTACCGTATCCGTTGAAGAGGGGATCGCGAGCTTACGGATCACGGGAGGCCCCACCGCCCGGGCCCAGCGATCCAGCAGGCTCAGCTCCTCCGAATCTGCGGAACGTGTCCACTCTATGCGGCTGTGTCTCGTCTCTTTCGCTTCTCCGATCAACTCGTCATACCTGGCACAGATACAGTAATATAGCACAACAATAGTTACTGGACATTTCTCTTGCACCCCTTCCCATACTCGATTTTGGCTTTAGTCAAGAGGTCTTAACGCCAATTCAATCAACACTTAAGCTTTGAAGTCCAGAGGAGTTGTTTAGCCCGTTAAGAAACCCAAGGGATGGCCAGGGAATGCACCAAGGAAGAGGGCGACCCAGGTCTCCGTTGTCGCTTGACTCACGAACTTGCTTCCTCTCTCCAGCCTTAAGCAGTAAGGTAGAACCCATGCAAACAAGCGCCTATCGTCTTCCCTTTCGATTGCTGGGAATCCCTGTTTTTCTGGACATCACGCTACTGATCATCCTGCCCCTGCTGGCCTGGATCATCGGGAGCAATTTGGAGGTCTATGTAGAGTTGTTCGGTTTGCCCGTGGATTCGGAAACACTGAAGGAGGGTGCTACTCCCTATCTGCTTGGCTTTCTGGCAGCCATAGGACTTTTTGTCAGTGTGCTGATCCATGAGCTCGGACATTCGGTGGTTGGACTCCGCTATGACTTGAAAGTGAAGAAAATTACCTTGTGGATCCTGGGAGGAATGGCCCAGTTCGAGAGGATGCCTCGACGACCAGGTGCCGAAGCGGTGGTGGCTATTGCCGGACCGGTGACCAGCTATGCGGTGGGGTTCTGCTGCTGGCTTCTACTTCGATCGCTCCCTCAGGACAATGCTGCTGCCCAGTTTGTGGTCGCCTATCTCATGTACATGAACTTTATTCTGGCGACCTTCAATCTTTTGCCGGCGATGCCACTGGACGGAGGTCGGATGTTGCGGTCGGTGTTGGCCATGCGCATGTCTCACTTTGAAGCCACCCGACAGGCTGTAAACGTCAGCAAGTTTCTAGCCCTCTTCTTAGGTTTGTTCGGGTTCATGTACAACCCCTTTATGATTCTGATTGCCCTTTTCATCTATATGGCGGGAAGTGGTGAAGCCCAAATGGCGACGATCACTGAGATGCTTCGGGGTGTCAGGGTTAGCGATTTGATGACCCGCGAAGTCAAGACCTTGTCTCCCGATGTGTTCGTTTCTGAATTGATTCAAAAGATGTTCCAGGAGCGACATTTAGGTTATCCGGTCGTGGATAGCCGGGAAGGTGTGCTGGGCATCGTCACTTTAGAGGATATCCGTCGAATGAGGGGATCTGGTCTGACCGAAGAGCAAACCACCGTCGCTCAAATTATGAGGGAGAAGATCATGACTGTTGACGAGAACGCCAGCGCGTTAGAAGCCTTCCAACGAATGAGTCGGGACAATTTCAACCGGCTGATTGTGGTCAACGCGGCCCAGAATATGGTCGGAATCCTCAGCAAGACAGACTTCATGAGGGCGATTCAAGTCAAAATTGTAGGCCAAAGTCTAGAAAGACCATCCGAACTGGATTCATCCTCCGCTCGAGGCCGCCCTTTCTGAGAGCGCAACCCGAAAAGAGTAGTCAGCTTTCTCTGGCTTCCTCACAGGCGATACAGAGCCCTGTAGTCGGTAACGCAGACAGTCTAGCCAGAGGAATGGCGGTCATACACTTTTCGCAAATGCCATAGGTATCGTTGTCCAGCTTCACCAGAGCTCGCATGATGCCGTCCAGTTCTTGCCTCTCCCGATCGTCCAGGATCTTCAGAGTCATTGCCGCCGCTTCCTCCTGGCTCTCCTCCAGGAATTCGGCGGGTCGGCTTTGTTCCAGAAATTCCAGCGATTCCTCCACACTCTGGACTTCCTTCGAAAGTTGTTTTTTTCTGTCTAGAAGTTGCCTCCGAAGTTCCGCTTTTTCTTTCTTGCTGATCAATAGCCGGTCCTCCATCTGTGTTGGCTACTGCTCCTACCCGTAACTCTCATTCTATACGAGTTGCCGGCGCAGCCCCGATAAATAATCGGATGTCTCCAATTTCGCCCATCAATTGGGCCATATCATCCAGTTAACTGAGTAGAATCACCCGGGTAGAGCAGCTAAATCAGCAGGTGGCTTAGCAGGACCTTGCCCGTTTTTTGGTGCGCAAGTTGCTAATAAGAAAGTGTCAGAACAGTCTACACGTTCAGAAGTTCGGGAAAGTTGAGGTTTGTAACAGATGTTCTCTTCTAACCAGTTATTTTCCCGCAGCGCAAAACCCAAGGCCGGTACTGATCAGTTGCCTGAATTGAGAATGGCGGGAAAAATAATGTTTTCAAAGAATGAACTCAAGACACTGACCGAAAAAGTGGAACCACCATGCGTTTCCATTTTCTTACATACCCACCGATCTGGCAAAGAAGTCGAACGGGATCCTATCCGGTTTAAGAATCTGCTTCGCCAGGCTCAAAAACGCCTCCTAACCATTGGCCATCGTGCCGCAAAAGTTAGAGAATTGCTGGAGCCAGCCGAGAAAGAATTCACAAAAGACTTTTTCTGGAGACATCCGAGTGGCGGGCTCGCGGTGTTTCTTTCTCCCAGCGGAGTTTGGAATTACGCTGTGCCCATCGATTTTCGGGAGCTCGTGGTCGTGGGCGACCACTTTCATGTCAAACCGCTTATTCCACTACTCACTGACGATGGCCGGTTTTATATCTTGGCTCTTAGTCAAAATGAAGTCCGCCTGTTTCAGGGTACCCACCACAGCATTAGCGAGTTTCGCCTGAAGAGCATTCCCCACAGTCTTGCTGAGGCTCTTCAATACGACGATCCACAGCGGCAACTTCAGTTCCACACACGGGCACCAAAGGCGAAAGGCGGCCAGGCAGCTGCCATGTTTCATGGTCACGGCGTCGGCGTTGACGACCGCAAGGACAGGATCTTGAGATACTTTCAGTTGATTGACGCCAGTTTGCACAAGTTCCTTCGCAATGAGAGGGCACCTTTACTACTGGCAGGCGTGAAATACCTATTCCCGATCTACAGAGAAGCCAATTCGTATCCTAACTTGATGGAAGAGAGTATTGGGGGAAACGTCGAAGACCTGAGCAGGGCGGAATTGCACAAGCGAGCCTGGAAGGAAGTCCGGCCCCGCTTCCAAAAAGCCCAGAAAGAGGCTGCGGCTCAATACCTGGAGCTTGCAGGCACCGGGCGCACTTCCAATGACATCAATCAAATCGTGGAAGCGGCTTGTCAGGGCTGCATAACAGCCGTGTTTCTGGCATCCAGCGTTCAGATGTGGGGCCGCGTGAATCCGGACACCCAGATGGTTTATTGGCACGAAAAAGCAAAGGCGGGTGACAGGGATCTTCTGGATTTCATCGCCCTTCAAGCTCTACTGACGGATGGAAAAGTCTTTGTGGTTGACCCTGACCAGGTGCCGGGCGGTGCACCCTTGGCTGCCCTTTTGCGGTACCCACTCTAGTGTCTCGTCCCATGAATACCATGACGTTTGCTGATGGGGCTTGCGAGGGGAGATCAAGGAGCGAGGAGGAGGTGATGCAGGGACATCGGCGACGACGAGCGACGCAGAGATCGCCCGCAACCCCCATCAGCCCGAAGGGTGGCGGCGGGACGGCATCGATTTCTTTGTCGCTCCTCCTCCACGATGTCACCGACATCGCGTCGGCGTCGCTTCGCGAACTTGACGCCGTCGCGCTCGCCACAAACGCCATGGTATTCATGGGACGAGACACTAACCATCAAGCGAGGTAAGAATTATGGAACTTCCTGTGCAAATTACGTTTCGCAACATGGATCATTCCGACGCGATTGAGACATTTATCCGTGAGAAAGCGACCCGCTTGGATTCGTTCTACGACCGAATTATGAGCTGCCGAGTAATGGTTGAGGTACCTCATCAGCGTCGCCGTTGGGGTAACCCCTACCACGTTAGAATCGACTTGACCGTACCGGGTGGCGAATTGGCGATCAGCCAAAAAAGGAGCCTGCACACTGTCCAAAGACAGACGCGTGTGGAGCGGGTCGCAAAGGCTGAAGAAGTAGACACTGATTATAAGGACCCCTATTTAACCATCCGTGAAGCCTTTGAGGATGCACGACGTCAGCTACAGGACTACGCACGCCGCCAACGAGGTCAGGTGAAGGCCCATGCGGCTGCGCCCTATGCCCACGTCGTTCGGCTGTTTGCAGAAGAGGGATATGGTTTCCTCGAAACCCCCGATGGGCGTGAGATCTACTTTCACAAAAACAGTGTGCTGGCCAATGGCTTCGAGCATCTGAAAATCGGCACAGAAGTGGGTTTCGTAGAAGAAGAAGGCGAAAAGGGACCTCAGGCAAGTACGGTGAAACTTCTCGGCACACAAATTCCTGGGGCGGGCTCCGTGGCTACCGGTTAGACTCAAAAAAAGGAGTAGAAAAATGAAAACTCAGCGGATTCTCGTTGTCACAGGATTCCTTCTCTGTATTTCATGCGCGGAAGAATTTCATCTACCTGAGGGGGATCCTGACGCCGGACACGAGGCTTTTCTAAGAATGGGCTGTAACAGTTGTCACGAAGTTGCGGGAGAAGATTTTCCGGGGCCTGTAGCTGATCCGCCTGTAACAGTTGTCCTAGGCCGACAAGTCCCGAGGAGATCACGTCTACAACTCGCCGAATCCGTTCTCTCCCCTTCACACGAACTTGCCAAGTTCTACAGGTTTGTGAAAGAGGGCAATTTATCGCGAATGGGGAGTTACGACGCAAATATGACCCTCAAAGAATGGGTTGACATCGTGACCTATCTTGATTCATTGCCCGGAAGCCAAGAGTGAAAGAACCATTTCTGCTTTGAATTCAAGGTACCCACCCCAAAAAGGTCTCCGGCCCCAGGAGTAACCAGGAAGTTACCGATGCCCTACCGATTCCTGGAAGACGTCGCCACGGCTGACATCGCCTTTGAAGCGAGGGGAGAGACTCTGGAGGAGGTGTTTACCGCAGCTGCTGAGGCGACTATGAATGTGATGATCGAGTCTCTTGACTCTATTGAGCCTCGCCAACTTCGGAAATTCGATCTGGAGAATGGGGAGCTTGACATGCTGCTCTTTGACTTTCTCCAGGAGCTGATCTTTTTCAAGGATTCCGAGAGACTACTCTTGAAGGTTGACGAAATTAGAATTGAAGAACGGGAAGGTTCCTATAGATTGAAAGCGCTCACCCAGGGTGAATCCCTAGACCCAGATCGCCATGAACAACGGGTTGATGTAAAGGCCGTCACTTTGCATCGATTTCGACTGGAAAAGACGCATCACGGTTGGATGAGCACGATCATTCTGGACATCTAAGATCGAACTCCGTCCAGGCACGATATGGATCATAGGGGGATTGCAGCGAACTTTCTATGGCCGAGGTTCGCTGCGGCCATTCAGGACCTGCAAGCGGTATTTCCACGAATAGAAAAAGCAAACCCTATGCCACTGATCTGGACAAGAACTCCTTGGCTGCTGGCTGTCCGGATTTTGTGATGTTGCTGGATTGAGTGTTTGGCCCCACGCGTGTGGGTCATTCTGCGTCTTCGGCGACTTAGCAACTATCCTATGCGAAACACGGCCTTCGAGTCTGGAGTGGAATTACTCTAGCCCTTGATATTTCCGATCGGAGTCAATCGGATCACTCGCTTACTGATTCCTGCCTTCTCAGTGGCTTCCACCACATCATCAATGTTCTTGTAAGCTCCCCCTGCTTCCTCGGCAAGACCTCTCAGGGAAGTTGTTCGCACATAAATACCTCTCTTCTCCATGTCTCGTTTCAAATCCTGGCCACGCCACTGTTTGCGGGCTTTAGTTCGACTCATGCTTCGCCCACTGCCATGGGCTGTGCTGAAGAAGGTTTCAGCTCCCTCCGGAGTTCCAACCATCAGATAAGAGCCGGTCTCCATACTGCCTCCCACAATAACAGGTTGACCGATGTCCTTATAACGGGTCGGCACGTCCTTCATTCCCGGCCCGAAGGCTCGAGTCGCACCTTTGCGATGAACCAGCAGCTCCCGCTCCTCGCCCTCAACGACATGTCGTTCCAGCTTGGCGGTGTTGTGGGAAACGTCATACACCATCTCCATCCCTAGGGCCTCTGGAGAACGTCCAAAGACGTCGGAGAAGACCTCCCGTATCCGATGCAGGATAACCTGACGGTTGGCGAACGACATATTGAGGGCACATTTCATGGCAGCAAAGTAATCTCTCCCCTCGAGGGAATCAAAAGGAGCGCAAACGAGTTCCCGGTCCCGAATCCGAAGCCCGTACTTGCTTTCCATGACCCTGAGGAATACCCGAAGATAGTCTGTAGCCACCTGGTGGCCAAAGCCTCGGCTCCCACAGTGGAACATAACCACAACCTGACCGGGGATGTGAATTCCAAACAACTCCGCCAGATCAGGATCGAAAACGTTCTCCGGGCGAGCCACCTGTATTTCAAGGTAATGATTGCCTGAACCCAGGCTTCCAACCTGGCGGTAACCCCTTTCCATGGCCCTTTCGCTGACTTTAGAAGAGTCTGCTCCATCGCTACATCCATGTTCCTCGGTAAACTCCAGATCCTCCTCCCAACCGTATCCCTGTCGCACACACCAAGCGGCACCTTCCTCGATCACATGCCGGAACTCGTCTTTGGATATTCTCAGAGAACCTCTACTTCCAACTCCGGCCGGAACTTTCTCGTAAAGCGTGTCCACTAATTTCTGAAGACGGGGTTGCACCTCCTCGAAGCATAGATTGGTGAGAACCAGGCGCATACCACAATTGATGTCAAACCCAATTCCTCCGGGGGAGATGACTCCTCCACGGTGGATGTCCATGGCAGCGACACCTCCGATTGGAAAGCCATATCCACAGTGGCCATCAGGCATGCACAGGGCAAACCTAGTGATGCCCGGCAATGTTGCCACATTGGTGACCTGCTCGTAGACTGTCTCATCCATTTCTGAGATGAGTTTCTCTGTGCCGTAAATGCGAGCTGGGACCAGCATCCCTTCCTTGTAGGTGGTCGGGATCTCCCACACGACATCAGAGACTTTTTCAATCAGTTCTGTGGTCGACAATTGGCCCGCCTCCTCTCAGAAATCTCTCTACACAAAAGCTCAGCAAGTTGCATGCCACTTCTCCCAGTTTGGAGAACATCTTTTGGGTCACTCAAACGTTCGGCCTGCAGTTTATGGGAGGAGAGGGCTCCCATAACGGACCATTAGCCCTCTCCAGCTTCCTTCTTCAGTTCATGCTGTCTGGTCTTAAAAAACAACCCGCCCCCATCGGCGACCTCATAAATGATTCGGTCAGAACGTGGTTCTCAAGAATTACCCTTGCAGTAGCCTTCTCGAATAATCCCTTTGGCGGTTCCGTCCACCGTAGAAACCTGATCTCCTACTCGGAATTTGAAAAACAGATGTGCAGGATCCATCTTGGACAGCCCGAGTTTCCCGTCACGCTCGATCTAATCTTTAGCTCGCATTAAAGCTTTGGAACTGGCTTGCTCTTTTGTGCCAAACGGATCGTTTCTTGGCCGGAGCCTGAAGCGATATGTGTGCTCCGTAAGGAATGGAGAGTTCAACAGAGTCGTCCCACTTTCGCTGACTGGAAACAATGTGAGTCAGGTTTCTTCCGAAAATACTGAACTGTGCCAAATAACCCAGGAAACGGGTTATCGACCTGCGACAAGGCGGTTGGTCAGAAGGGATAGCCCCGTTTAGACCGTCACTGACCATGAACCTCTCGAAGCGGCACTCATATTGCACTGTGAATTCGGTAGAAGGCGAACCAGCAACCAGGAGAAGGCCTATGAAAGAAATCACTCCGTTTTTCGCTCTCGGAGTTGTTACCATCACTTTGGGAATGACTCTATTGCTCTCCCGGCAGTCTGACCCGCTGGAGACGATCATGAAACGCAAACTGGAGTATACCCATAATCTACTGCAAGCGCTGATGTTGGAGGACTTTGATGCTATTGAGCAGAACTCTGAGCGGCTTCGACGGCTTAGCGAGGCCTCCAATTGGAACGTAATCCGGACACACGAGTACACTCGACACAATTCAGAATTTAGCCGCGCCGTCGATGCCCTGAAGAAAGCCGCCCAAGAAAAAGATCTCGAGGCTGCTACACTAGCCTACGTTGAGATGACACTTAAGTGCGTGCAATGCCACAAGTATGTGCGCGGCGTGGATAGGGCAGACCTTCGCTGAATTTTTGTCTTGTTGGAGTACAACTTGATGTTCCGCTTTGAAGAGGTCAATCCGCACTCGGTCAGTAGGACCGACCTGGTGGTGGCCATTCCCACCTTCAACGAGGTCGAGACCGTATCGTCGGTCGTGCAGGCCGTCGATCAGGGGTTGGAACGGTACTTTTTGGACTGCAGGTCGGTCATCGTTAATGATGACAATGCTTCTCCAGACGGCACGATTACCAAGAACTTTGCCTATCCGATGATCTCGGCGGTATTCGGACATCGTCTTCGGCAGCCCATCAGAGGAGACTACGGAATCTCTCGGTCCCTGGTCGATTTCTACCTGGACTAACCCGTATTCGAGGCGGTTCGCCATTTTGGGATCGACATCTGGATGACGGTGATGGGATGCCTGTCGGGACGTCCCGAAGCTCTGACCACCATTGCACATAGGAGGTGCAACAATGGCTAAGAAAATTCTAGCCAACCAGCCTGACCGCTCCTTGGTCAGCGAAGGCAAACCCGGTCTTGGCGAGATATACCCCTGGCCCTCAACGGGCGGTCAGAAGGAAGGGACATGATGAAACAAAAAGGCGGAGTCTCTAAGAGTCTTGATTTGGTTGCCCATCACGAGGCGGGGCATGGCATGATTGCTTATCGATTGGGGATTCCAGTACGAGAGGTAAGCATCCAGCCAACTGCAAGTTCAGCTGGGCCGGTTTGGTATCAACAGCCGCTGGCAGAGATTATTAGGTCTGGTAACACCAGCGATGAGAGGCGAATCCAGATGGAACGCTGCGCCATGGTTTGTCTTGCTGGGCGCGAAGCTCAGATGAGATTTGATTTTGAAGGACTTCAAGAAGATGTCTATAGAGTGGATCTAGATCTTGTCACCCATGCCCTTAACAAGTTCAGTAATTGTGAGGAGGAAGTTCTTATCTATGAAAGACTGCTTGAAATCAGGACTAGGTGGATTTTTGACCAGCCTATGGCTTGGGAGATGGTAACTGACCTTGCCAAGGCTTTGCTAGAGAATGAGACGATGAGTGGCGACGCAGTCAATGTTGTTTTCTCGGAGGTGGAACGACGTTACGTAGAATCGAGAACTGGGCTGAATTTAGAAGGAGAGGAGGAATAAAGTGGAAAAAGAAGAAATCATTCCCGACGAGACGGCTGCGAAGTTCCTTCTCCTTCCCCCGAACAGTTCGGGTCAGATCTGGGAGATTTGACCCAATCTCAGTTTTCTCTGTTTTTCGAATAAGACAGAAACTCTTGTTAAAGGAGGAGTTAGGGAAATAGCGATGTTGGGTATCCCAATTGCATTTGAAAAAGTGCAGGAAAGGATAAAAGTTATGCCTATCTACGAGTTTGACTGCCTGAAGTTCCAGAACACCTTTACGCGGATGCTTTCCTTTTCAGAATATGAAAAGAAATCCAATGCTGGCGTCAGGTGTCCCAAGTGCCAAAGCAGGAAAGTGGAGCAACTCGTCAGTGCCCAGGTTCAGACTCCAAAGAAGTCCTGAATGATCAAAACCTCTCAGGATTCAAGATTCATCCGCACGCAGGAACTCGGGAAAAGCGCGGGTCGGACTAGAGTAGGTCACTCCTCCGCACCAGCCTCCGCCCCTCACTGAACTCATCCTCAATCACTGTTTCACGGTCATACCATCTGTAGCGATAAGTCTGAGTCCTTATCCAGCTTGTTACGAGTCATGCGGCACGTGAGGCTTTAGCAGAAATGAGCTGATCCAACTCATCCTTGAATTCCTTCAGGAGCACGCCGATTTCGATGCTCGAGTCAGCCACATTTCTCTGAATAACGTCACCGGTTTGTTCAAATCTTCGCACAGCGTTATTGACCGCAGTGTCTATTTTACGAGTCTGTTCCTGTGCCATGCGAATCACTTCTTCCAGAAAGCGGTCAATCTGCTCTGTTCGAACTCGAACGGTCGCCAAGACGGCCTCAATCTCCCCGAGTATCCGCGTCACTCTCTCAGTGGATTCTCCCAAAAAGCCCCGTGCCTTTTCTGCTGATTCCGCATAGCATAACCAGAAAATCAGGGCACTAGCTGAGCCCCCCACTGCAAGATAGGCACCCTTTTGCTTCTTGGAAAGCATTGTTTGCCTCCTTTCTTTGAGACTACCCCCTATTAATATAGATGCAGTAATGGGTCACTGGTTCTGGAGAACTACTCGGACTGAGGAGTGAAATTATCTTGCAGCGGACAATCACTACTTCGGGCAAGGCCTCGGCCATTAAGACTCACCTGGAAAGAATCGTGGCCGAGTGTCCGGTTGGTTTGATCCGGTGAGTTCGGTGGCACACCTACGGGATTGGGGCAGATCGCCTATCGAACTGAGTAGAATCACCCCAACACAGTAGCGGAACATCCGGTAGCTGGCCTCTGTGTTCTTCAGTTATTTTCACTCTTCTGGTACGCAAGTTGCTGAGATAATCAGTGTAACCAGCCGCACGAGATCGGGCGGGATTGCCTTTTTCCACAGGGGGACATTCCATGCCGAGAAAGATTCTAGCGACCGTGTTGTCCGGACTGCTGGTGTGTCTGAACACGCCTCCAGTCTTGGCTCAAACGACCAGTCAGGAACAACTCGAGGAACTGGTCAATGAGCCCTATCTGGAACTGCTTGAACGAGTGGATCAACTAAAGTTTTCTAAAAGCAAGCTGGATGACTTTAGAAAGCAACTGGAGCGGGAGGAAAAGTCAGAAAAGGAGCGGCTGAAGCGCGAAGAGAAGGATTTAAAACGGCAACTCAAGAAGTTGCAAAAGCAGCTTTCTGCACTCAACAAACGCGCCTCCCGGGACACCGAAGGGATGACCCTGCAGAGGCGCGAGGTTCACTGTCAAATTCTCAAACTCGAAGAAGAGCTGCAGGGCAGGGAGGCGGAGCGCAAGAACGGCTTACCTGTCGCCTATGATAACAAGCTGGCTAAAGTGGATCTCATCCAGAAATGGCCGGTTGAGAAAGACAAGATCGAGCAGGTCCTGGCTTCGGGACGGGCCCGTGAGCGGCGCTTTGGAGATGTTGAAGACATAGGCATTCGTGTGCTGAGAGAAGGGCAGGCAAAGGATCTCAAAGTGGGTGAGGAAGCGATTCGGGACATGAAATCCTATGGGCTGATGCCCTCAGAACTCGAAGATGAGGAATTGATCGATTATGTTCAGCAACTCGCTGAACGCATCGCGGCCCATTCCGATCTGAGAGTGCCTTTGAAACTCACCGTGTTGGAAAGTGAAGAGATCAATGCCTTTGCTCTGCCAGGAGGCTTCCTGTTCGTGAATACCGGTCTGATCGAAAAGGCAGAGACGGAATCGGAACTGGCGGGTGTCATTGCCCATGAGATTGCTCATGTGACAGCGCGTCATGGAGCCCGTCTGATGAAAAAAGCCACCATTGTCAGTATCATCTATCAGGCTGCTCAAGTCGCAGCTCTCATTTTCACTGGAGGAGTGGTTGGAATTGGAACTTACTACGCACTGCAATACGGCTTCTTTGGCCTGGGTCTGGTGCTGAACCTGGCTCTTTTAGGGGTGAGCCGTGATTATGAGGAAGAAGCAGACCAGTTGGGGGCACAGTACACCTGGAATACAGGCTATGATCCCAAAGGCTTCATTACTTTCTTCGACAAGATGGCCAGTGAGAAGGGTTATGTCCGTTCGGCCAGCTTTTTCCGAACTCACCCACCTTTCTTTGAGCGCATCGTAAGGACTTTCAGCGAGATCGAGTACTTGCCTTCCAAGGATGACCTCATCGTCGACTCCACAGCATTTCGCCGGGCAAAAGAGCGGCTCCAAAAGATCATTGAAAAGGGTACCAAGGAAAG
>CBDUTA010000017.1:0-18707 GCA_965369785.1 uncultured bacterium | reverse complement strand
CTATTGCTTCAGAACAGAGCTTGGTCTAGGGGGGGGGTGCTCGTTTTGGGTTCTTGGTGCCGCTTAATGGGTTGAGTGAGCACTTTCTCGGGGGCATGTCCCTTTCAAATCACGGCGGGCAGCGCAAGAGAGCGTTGCTCCCGAAGGCAGGTAAGTCCTCCGTGACGGATGGGATGGCGTCGGCGCAAATACCTGCCCTGGCGTCTGAGCCCAGTAATCCACCCCCGAACTCCCTCCTCGCTTCCCACCACCAACCCCTCCGTAAAATACCGCAGCCGTTTTAGATACAGGCCCTGCCTGCCAAATCCCCGGAGTTCCTCCTCACGAAAGACTTGCTCCGGGATCACTTTGCCCCCGGGATCCTTGGGTAGAGCGCCTCGATACAAGAGTCGACTTCGGTAGTGTTGATCGACCTGCCGGAGCGGCACTTCAGGAAAGATTTCCTCAAGAGGAAGTAGCCAGTGGTCTTCCTTGAGATAGCGAAGATGGGCTGAGGAGCGACTCCATTGCTCCGGCAGTTCCGTCAGGCCTGCTCTCACTGGATTCAACTCGACATAGAGAAGGCACTCCTGGATGGCATCTAAATCAATTAACAGAGTCGACTTAAATCGACCTTCCCAGAACGATCCTCTGCGGCCGAAGCGCCTATTGTGCCACTTGGCGTAAACCATCTGGATGTTGCGCATCAGTTCGGAAATGTCGAACAGGCGCCGATTGAAGCGTTCCCAGTGAAGCTGAGTCCAGTGGGCCGTCTGCTCCGGTTTAGGATAGAAGTAGCGAGCTCTTTCTTTTAGCTCCTCTTGGCTCAGTCGGCGAAACGCCTCAAAGCAGACCATCAGATGATAGTGGTTGCCCATGATAGAAAACCCGGTCGCTTCGCAACTGTAACCGAGAACGTAGTAGCGGATAATCTCCAGCAACTTCCGATGGGCCACGGGAGAATCCAGGGGGAACTCTCCCAGGGGGCCATTAACTCGACTATAGCAATGATACCAGGCTGGAGCGTTGTCTATTTTCAGTCTGGGGCAGCGCATCGATCCCTCCGCTTTCGAGGACACTGATCTCCTATGTAGCTATTTACGTTGACCGGCGAAAAACTACGAAAGAAAACTTCTGTCCCTTTTAAATAATCGGCAGGGAGGTTTCACGTGAAACGTCGTCGCCTTATGCTATCCTAGGCTCAATGCACAGATCTCGGATCATTGCCATCGCCAACCAGAAAGGCGGCGTAGGGAAAACGACTACCGCCATTAACCTTGGAGCCTCTTTAGCAGCCGCAGATTTGCGAGTCCTCGTTGTCGACCTGGACCCCCAGGGAAACTGCACTTCCGGTCTGGGGGCAGAAAAGGACAATCTGGAGAAATCAACCTATCATGTCTTAGTTCAGGGTGCGGATCCGCTTTTGGCCATTTGCTCAACTGAGCTGGACTCCCTTGACCTTCTCCCTTCCAATCGAGAGCTCACCGGTGCAACGATCGAATTGCTTGAGGTTGAAGAGCGAGAGTTTCGCCTCGCTCGCGCCCTGGACCCCCTTCGTGAGAGCTACGATTTCATTTTGATCGATTGCCCCCCCGCGCTGGGCATTCTCACCCTGAATGCCTTGGTAGCTGCCGATTCACTGCTCATCCCTATCCAATGTGAATACTTTGCCCTGGAAGGACTTTCTGACCTTATGGGCACTCTTGCGCGGATCCAGCAGACCTTTAATCCAAGACTTTGCATCGAAGGGGTCCTGCTCACCATGTACGACGAGAGGCTCAACCTTTCCGGTCAGATTCTCCAGAATGTCCGCGGCCACCTCGGAGACCAAGTCTTTCAGGTCGTCATTCCTCGTAATGTTCGCCTGGCCGAGTCTCCCAGCTTTGGCAAGCCCATTCTGCTCTACGACGCCCGCTCAAAAGGAGCCGACGCCTACCTGCAATTGGCGCGGGAAATCCTGGCTAAATTATCACCTTCGGAGGAACGGCCTTCCTATTCCTCTCCTCACTCCGTCGCAGTAGCCTTATGACGCGTCAAGCGCTCGGAAAAGGTCTCGACGTCTTGCTTCCTCAAAGCCCTGCTCCCGCTGCCGCCCTCACGGAGCTCGATCTCGATCAGATCCAGCCCAACCCCCTGCAGCCGCGCCTGAGGTTTGAACCGGAAAAACTCCAAGAATTGGCAGCCTCCATCAAAGAAAACGGAGTCTTGCAACCCATTGTCGTCCGCGCAAGTGGTGGGGGCTACGAGATTGTGGTTGGGGAGCGCCGCTGGAGGGCCGCTCAGCAAGTGAGTTTAGAGCGTATTCCTGCCATCGTGCAAAACGTCTCGGACGAAAAAATGCTGGAGCTTGCCCTTGTGGAAAACATTCAGCGCGCAGAGCTTAGCTCCATCGAGGAAGGCCAAGCCTATCAACTCCTGGCTGATCAGTTTGCCCTGACTCACGAAGAAATCGCCCGTCGTGTTGGTCGCAGCCGCACGGCCGTAACCAACAGCTTGCGCTTGCTTCGCCTCCCCAGTTTCATCCAAGAAAAGGTAATGAATGAAGAGATGTCTATGGGCCATGCTCGAGCTCTGATTCCGCTCTCCACTAAAGATCAGCTCCGCTTGGCCAATCAGATCATTGGCCGCGGCCTTTCGGTGCGGGAAACAGAGCGGAGAGCTAAGCTCTGCCTGAACCCACCGAAACCCCAAACTTCCACCAAAGACCCCAACATACAGGCTGCAGAGGAGAAACTTGAAGAACGGTGGAAAACTCGCGTTGAGATCAGGCGGCAGGGAAAGCGAGGCAAGATCATTCTTCATTTTGACTCCCCGGATGACCTGGAGAGGCTCTACCAGGACCTGTGGTGTTGTCACCCGGAATAAGTGCCTCGTTCCATAAATACGGTGGCGTTTGTGGGTGATCTCTGTGTCGCTCCCAAGCCCCACCAGCAACCATCCTCGTATTTATGGAACGAGACGCTAGGTACTCACTTGCCAACACAGAACGTCAAAAAGATTTCCTGAAGAATGTCATCGACAGTCGTTGCTCCCGTAATCTGGCCCATCGAATCCAAGGCCTTGCGGAAATCATAAAGAGGGAATTCTTCGCTCATTCCCTGCCGGTACGATTCAATCCCCTCTTGGAGGTGCTTCCGTGCCTCCTCAACGCATCGCTTGTGCCGAATGCTGGTGATCATCACCCCTTCCTGTTCAAAGTCGCCTCCCCCGGTAACGGCTTTCAAAAGAGATTCTCTGAGATCCCGGAGGTGGGTTCTCTCAAGTGCGGAGACTCTAACCCCGGCCGCGCAGGCGTCTTCCACCTCCGGAGGAATCTCCAGGAGGCCCGAAGACGGTAAGTCTTCCTTATTGAGCACCAAAACGCACCGTCGCCCCCGGACCAACTCCCAGATACGAAGGTCCTCCTCGCCAAAAGGAATCGACTGGTCTAACACAAAAAGTACTACATCGCATTGGCGCAAGTACTCCAACGACTTTTGGACTCCAAGGCGCTCCAGGGGGTCCTCGGCCTCCCGGATTCCTGCCGTGTCCACAAGGAGGGCCGGAATCCCCCCCAGGTTGATGGTCTCCGTCACTGCGTCGCGCGTGGTTCCCGGGATAGCCGCCACAATCACCCGATCTGATTCCACTAAAGCATTGAATATACTGGACTTACCTGCGTTCGTCCTGCCGGCTATGGCAACCGTAATTCCCTCTTGAACAATTCTTCCCAAGCGAAAACTTTCTTCCAGTTCCTCCAGCTGCTGATCCACCCGCTGCAACGCTTCGGACAACTTCCCCCGCCCTTCCAGCTCTAGCTCCTCCTCTACAAATTCGACCGCCGTCTCCATCTGGCACAAAATCCGTACAAGTTCATTCTTGATGGGCTCCAGTACTCGAGAGAGCCTTCCCTCCAGTTGTTCAGCGGCCACCCTGGCCTGAAAGGCCGTCTGGCTGTCGATCAAATCACGGACGGCCTCTGCTTGAGACAGGTCCATCTTTCCGTTCAGGAAAGCTCTCAGGGTGAATTCTCCCGGCTCAGCCAAATGAGCCCCTCTCTCTAACAGACTTTCCATAATCTGCTGGGTCACCACAGGGCTGCCATGACAAGAGATTTCTATCACGTCCTCCCCTGTATAGGAGGCAGAACCGGGAAAAAACGTCACTAAGACCTGATCCAACGGATTCGCTCGGGCATCCAGAATGCGCCCCAGTAGGGGCCGGTGGGGAACCCAATCAGTCCGCCCTTGAAAACGGACCCGGCTGGCTACAAATTCCTTTGCCCTCCGGCCGCTCAAGCGCACGACTGAAATTGCCCCTCTTCCGGGTGGGGTCGCAACAGCGACAATGGTTCTCTCTTGGTCGTAAGTCACTACCTGAACAGGCTAGTGCGACGGAAGGATCACTACGCGGCGTTGTGCACCAACACCCTCGCTTTCGGTGCTGACGCTAGGATCCTGGGCCAATGCCAGATGGATAACGCGCCGTTCGCTGGCAGGCATAGGTTCCAATGGAAAGAGGTTGCCTGACTGCGTGACTTTCTCCGCCGCTTCGCGGGCCAGGCTCTCGAGCTCCACCGCGCGGGTCGTGCGGTATTCATTGCAATCAACCACGAAGCTCCACTGTTGGGGCGACTTCTCATAGAAGGCGCGATTGAGGAGATGGTTGATCGCGTAAAGAAGGCGCGCGTTGCTACTCACCACCATAGGGGCGTCCTGGCCAGAAAGCCAAACCGTCATGGTCTGATCTTCCGGTTCGCATCGAAACTCCAAGTCAAGGCCGGTTGCCTTGAGCAATTCCTCTAAGAAATGTCCGACTTCACTCTCCAGCTTTTCTTTGTCGAAGTTCATGATTGGCTCGATCGGGCTGTCACTTCTTCTTTGTAGGCTTCTTTTTAGGCGCCTCTGCCGCCGCCTGTTGCCATCTTTGGGTCAAAAACTGGAACATCATACCAAAGAGGTTGCTGAACAGAAAATAGACGACCAACCCACTGGAAAAGTTCAAGAAAAAGAAGGTGAAGACGATAGGGAGAACCATCATCATCTTGCGTTGGGTGGCATCCCCTGCAGCCGGGGTCATTTTCTGCTGAACCACCATGCTGATTCCCATCAAGATCGGCGTCACATAATACGGGTCATGACGGGAAAGGTCCTGGATCCAACCGATAAAAGGCGCCCCCCTTAATTCCATTGAGGAATACAACATTCTATAGAAAGCAAAGAGGAAGGGCATCTGGATCACCAGCGGCAAGCAGCCTCCCAAAGGGTTCACGCCGTGTTTTTTATACAGGGCCATGACTTCTTCGTTCTTCTTGGCCTGACGGGGGTCAGTGCGCTTCATTCGCTTGTATCGATCCTGGATGGCCTTCATTTGCGGCTGCAGCTCCGACATTTTCTTCATGGAAGCCGTCTGCTTGTAACGCACCGGGGCAAGAACCAGATTTATCCCGAAGGTCAGGACGATGATGGCCCAACCGTAGTTGTGGAGGTAACGGTAGAGAAAATTCAAGCTGAACAACAACGGCTTCACCAAAAAAGCAAACCATCCGTAGTCGATCAGTTGGCTCAGCGTCGTATCTGCGGCTTCGAGCACCTGGTAGGCCTTGGGCCCCAGGAACACTGAATAGTGGGCGCCCGCTTCCATCTCCACCTCGGCACGCATCAAGGCCGCCTCCAGGCGTTCGCCGTCAGGGCTTTCTTCGGAAAAGGCGCTGTAGGCAATGGTTCCACCGCGTATCCTATCGGGACTCAAGAGTAAATAAGTGAAGTATTTACTGTCCAAAGCAACCCAGCGTACTCCGGAAGCTAAGCGCACCGGTTCCTCTTCCAGTTCTTCCGCTGTGTGCCGTTGCACCGCTCCATCCAAGAAATAGGCAGCCTTCGGTTCTGCGAAATCTTCGTTCGCAGTGGAGGAAATTTCTCCGATTCCCGGCCCGAGGATGACGGAAAAGGGGACAGGCTGCCCCTGAACACGGACATCCGTTTCCATATCCACAAGATAGCCTTCTGCAGGAACACGGATCGTTCGATTTACTTCGATCAAAGCATCTCTATAATGAAAAGTTATCTCGGCTGGGGCTTGAACTCTACCCCCGGTGACTCCACCTACTTCATACACAGCCTCCCTCAACCGCTTGTCCCATTCTTCGTCTCCTGTGCGGATCCCAAACGTCTGCCTCCTGGATTCCGGTAATTGCTGGGGGATCATTTCCAAGGGAAGGTCGTCTACTGTTCGATACTTAAGTTGCGACTCCTCGTTACCCGTCTTTGTGATGAGCTGCGCGCTCTGCAAAACGACGCCCCTGTTGCTCCACCTCAGCACCAGGTCTTCGTTCGCCACCTCGATCATCTGTCGAGCGACAAGTGTCGCTGGTACCGCCTCCTCTGTTTCAGGGACTCTCTCGGGAAGTTCCCGCGCTGGGGGCGTTGACTCCTGCGCTTCAACAACCGGCTCTGCGGGCGGTAACGGCGCGGCCTCACGATAGAAATAAGGAACCAGGAACAAAACAGCCATGGATAAAACCATGGCTAGAAGCAACCGCTTTTCCATGCCCATTTCATGGGGATCTTGGATGGCCATAGTCTTTGATCCCTCTTTAGGGAATAGGGTCAAACCCTCCAGGGTGCCACGGGTGGCATCGGAGAATCCTCTTCGCGCCAAGGTAAACGCCGCGGGCGACCCCGAATTTATCGATTGCCTGGTGGGTATACTCAGAGCAGGAAGGTGCGAAGCGGCAGGATGATGGCAGGATAGGTGCAATAACCACCTGGTAGGCCCTGATTAACCCTAAAGGTAATACTTTCAATTTCTTAGCCTTCCGCCTCGGGCCGGGGAATTTTTCTCTTCCACCGCTGAACCCCTTTAAGGATGTCTTCCTGGATCTGTTGATTACCGGCCTGGGCGGCGGCCCGCTTTGCGTTTACTACCAAGTCGCAGTGGGGAAAGATAGCCCGCTTGTTCGTTCTGAAGATTTCACGCAGCCTGCGCTTAATTCGGTTCCGGACTACCGCTTTACCAATCTTCCGGGAGGCAGTAATCCCTAGTCGGTGATGGGACCTCCCATTCTCCAACATGTAGAGAACGAAATATGTCGCCCGGATTTTGTCGCCTCGCTCATACACACCCAGGAACTCCCCCCTTTTACGGAGGCGCTCCGCCTTAGAAAACCCGTACCCTTTTTCATCCACTCACCGTCAACCTCTTGCGGCCTTTCGCGCGCCGTCTTCTTAAAACGGATCGGCCTGTCCGCATCCGCTCCCGGAATCCGTGTTTCTTCAGGCGGCGGCGGTTTCGTGGTTGATAGGTCCGCTTCATAACTTCCTCTTATTCCTTATTTTTCCTTCGAAGAAGGGTGATGGTACCAACTTTACGGCTCTGGTTCAACTCCCCTGCTGCGGCCCAGCGTAGCCCCCTTTTTTCCGGCAAGCTCAACTTTAACCCTGTAAGTCCAATCCCTACATCCCCTTCTTCTCATGGCTGGTGTCACGCGGATAGCAACCCAGAACTTCCAAGAACTCTGTGAGTTCCTTTAGGTGGTCCAGCGCTTTCATGGTGCTTTCTTGGTTGGTGTTCCCTAAAAAATCCAGATAAAAAAGGTACTCCCAGGGTCGCCCGTGAATAGGCCTGGATTCTATTTTAGTGAGATCGATATCTCTTAATGCAAAGACGCTTAGGCACTTAAAAAGAGCACCGGCGGCATTCCCGAAGCTAAAGGCGATTGAGGTTTTGTCTGCCTTCTCCCTTATTTCCAACTCCCGGCCCAGCAGCACGAAACGAGTGAAGTTTTCTTTATTGTCCTGGATTTCCTTCATTACGATGTGCCCGCCATAGTATTCCGCTGCTTGTTTTCCTGCTATCGCAGCGCAATCGAGCAGGTTCTCTTCCGTGATGCGCTTCACGCTCCCCGAGGTGTCATAGGCGCTGCGCTTTACCAGGCGGGGAAATTTTTCGAAGAAACGATCACACTGCTCTAAGGCAACAGGGTGAGAAAACACCGTGTTTATTTCTTCAAAAGAGACACCCGGCGCAGTAATGAGGTTGTGTTTAATTTCCAGATTAATTTCTCGGGTGATCTTCAGATTGTGTCTTAATAAAAGATCATAGTTTTTATGAATAGACCCCGACAAGGAGTTTTCCAAGGGAACCAGGCAATACAGACCATCCTTTTTTGAGGCCAACTCAAAAACGTCTTCGAAGCGCTCGCAGCCTCGCACTGTAGCCTTATCTCCCAGGAGACGCGCTGCCGCCACCTCGCTATAAGACCCTCTCTCCCCTTGTATGGCTACGGTGATTTTTTTTGTCATCTTGCCCGCTTTGATTCTGTTTTTAGCGCTTCGGTCACCCCCACTGCTTTTTAACAGGTCCTTGAATAATCTATCTTACTGCTTTACGCCTACTTATCTTTGTTTTACACAGAGGGTCGGTCGGGAAACTGTGTGTATTTCCCAAATCCCTCTGTTTATAAGCAATGCCTTACCCTCCCTGTTGAATCTTCGCCTTTATCCACGTTATTTCCCACCGTCTTAACTCCTGTGTTTTATATAAAATAGTCCGTTTTTTAACAAAACACACACCCCCTACTACTACTACTAAAGAAAGAAACAAATTAATTAAAAGACAGAAGCACTTCCGAAAACCACTGGCGGAGGTACATGGGAATCGAACCCACCGACCACAACTCTCGCCGCAGTCCGACTGGTTTTGAAGACCAGGCCCGTCACCAGACAGGAAGTACCTCCCGACGCAAAATTATACCATTCCAACGAAGCTTTTTTCTTGGCCTGGTATTAGCCTCCTCGTTATACTCACATCCACCTAGAATGAAGATTATAGCTAATCCGAGAGCCGGGCATAAGAGAGGGCTTCGCGCCATAAAAGAGCTCCGATTACTACTTAGAGCAAAGGGAGTCCCTCACGAACTTCTAGAGACTGAATATCAGGGTCATGCAACGGAACTTGCTCGGCGCCTTGTCGAAAAAGGCCAAACCCGAATTATTATTTTCGGAGGAGATGGGACCATTTCCGAGGTGGTTAACGCAGTAGTCAATTCCAAGGTAGAACTCGGGGTGATATCTGTGGGTACAGGGAATGACTTAGCCCGAACCTTAGGCCTTCCGTACAATAAACCCGAACAGGCGTTAGAAGTTATCCGTGCAGGAAAGCCTGTTCAAGTAGACGTAGGTTGGGAGCAGGACCGATGTTTTATTTCTACCTTAGGGGTAGGTTTCCCGGCAATTATAGCTCATGAAGTGAACAAAATGAGGAACCTAAAAGGGTCACCTGCTTTTTTTATAGCCACCTATAAAGCTATGACCCGACTGAGATCTTTTCCAGCAAGAATAGAGCTAGACAAAGCAACTCTAAACGTGACCTGCACCTCAATCTTGATTCAAAACACACGCTTTTGTGGTGGTGGTTTACTTATGGCACCAGAGGCTCGAGTGGATGACGGCCTCTTTGACGTGGTCGTGGTGAGTGATATCGGGAAAGTAGACCTCATGCTGAACTTCCCGAAAATCTACCGAGGTCGTCATTTAAAACACCCTAAATTTTCCTTGTACCGCTCCCGGTCTGTCAGAATAGACACGGCGGCAAACCTGAGTAAAATGTTCGACGGCGATATTTACGGGAAAACACCAGTGAACGCGAAAGTACTCAGAGGCGCGGTTACTATTATAAGCCCGCCTGATCACGAAAATGAATAGGATTACTGAAGCCTTAAACCACAAGACGATCTTCATCACAGGAGCAACCGGTTTTCTGGGGCAACCTCTAGTGGAGAAAATCCTAAGAATCGCTCCCAGCGTTGAGCGGATCTATCTTTTGATCCGACCCAAAACGCAACTCGGCGGACAAGTAATGACGGCCGAGGAGCGACTATCCAAAGAGTTGCTTCGATCCAATGTGTTTGATCGAATTCGCCGATCTAGCGGGGATAAAGGCAAGGCTTTTCTTGAAGAAAAATTAATTGCGGTGTCTGGCGACATCTCCCAGGAGGGATTGGGGCTTAACGAGGCCTTGAGGCGCCGCCTTCATGACGAGGTGGATGTCGTGATCAACAGCGCTGCCGCAGTTTCCTTCGATGCGCCCCTCGATGAGGCGCTTGCGGTAAACGTCTTGAGTGCCGGCCGTATCGCTGAATTCGCCAGTTCCTGCAAAAAAGCGGTGCTGGTGCATGTTTCTACGGCCTATGTCAATGGTGCCAATAGCTATAGTGTCCCCGAGACGGTTCATTACTCAGCAACTCCCTCGGAATCGGAGCCGCTCCACCCTAAAGGGAAATTTGTCGATGTCGCGCGCGAGGTGGAATGCATCCACGAAATGATCAGCCAAGTAGAGGAGTCCTCCCGTGACCCGAAAGTAAGAGAAGAGCTCCTCAAAGAGCTGCGTAAACCTAAGAGAAGAGGCAAAGGGGTGAATCGAGCCACCAAGCTCGAGAGCCTTCGGAAAAAATGGGTTCAGAACCGCTTAATGGAGGAGGGTATGAGGTGGGCCCGCCAGCGAGGATGGAACGACACCTACACCTACACGAAGGCGCTGGGCGAGCAGATGGTTCTCGGTTCCAGAAAAGAAGTCCCCACTGTGGTGATTCGCCCCTCGGTCATCGAAAGCAGCCTCTCGGAACCGACGCCCGGCTGGCTGGACGGGTTGCGAATGGCCGACCCTCTTATTGTGGCCATAGGCAAGGGCCGCCTCAGATCGCTTCCCTTGGACGCAAACGTGATTCTCGACCTGGTCCCCGTTGATTTGGTTGTCAATGCGTTGCTGGCCACCATACCACGAGCGGCAGAGGAGGGTGGAGTAAAGGTGTACCACGTGGCAACCGGTGCCAAGAACCCGGTTACGCTGGGGGAGCTCCATTCACTCGTGTATGAATACTTTCAGAAGAACCCCATGCTGGACCGCCGAGGGGAGCCCATCCAGATCAAACCCCTTAAATTCCCCAAACAGAGCACTTTCCGGTTGCAACACAAACTAAAGACCGTTTCTCTCCAGACGGCGGAGCGCACTTTACGGAAGTTGCCCTCCTCCCAGAAGACGGAAAAAGCTAAGCGAAAAATCTCCGCCGCAAAAGCGGCCTATGACAAGCTTTACTATTACGGGGAGATCTACCGTCCCTACCTGAACCTGAACTGCCGATTTGAAATAGACAACACACTACAACTTTTCAACTCACTCAACGGAGAAGAAAAGAAACTTCTCAATTTTGACATCGAACAATTAAACTGGCGACACTACATCCAAAACGTCCACATCCCCGGAGTCAAAAAGCACGTCCTTAAGATGGAAGCAACCGGAACCCTGCTGGTAGAAGACACCGCTTCTTGGGATGCACTTACCATCAACACGCTTATTGAGCGCGCCGCCGAGAGGTTCCCCAATAAGACGGCGCTCCAAATCAAGCACGAGGGTCACTGGCAGCGGTTTACCTATAAAGACCTCCACGCGGAGGCTCAGGAAATCGGACAGGCTTTTTTAAGGATGGGGTTGCAAAAAGGCGACCGCGTTGTCCTCTACTCGGAAAACACGCCGGCGTGGGGCGCCGCCTATCTAGGAGCGACTTCGATCGGTGTCGTAGTTGTGCCACTGGATGCCCAGACTTGGCACAAAGAAGTCTGGGCGGTGGTGCGGTTTACTCAAAGCCGGGCGGTGCTGGTTTCTGAATATTGCCTAGCAAGGCTTGCAACCGAGGCCTTGAAAGAAAACGAGGAACGAGAAACCCCCGTGACCCTTCTGAACGTCAACCAGCGTTGCCAACCCTTCGCTTTGGAGGAGTATCCTCGCAGCACTCAACCACCCCAGTTAGAGGCAGCCCCAAAGGGAAAGGGCGAGGTGCAGCCTGACGACTTAGCCTCAATTATCTTCACAAACAGTACTGCTGTTGATCCCAAGGGGGCTTTGCACACCCACCGTAATTTCATCACCAACTTATTAGGGGTCAACCACCACGTCCCGGTTACGGAGAGCGATCAACTCCTTTCGGTGCTTCCCTTGTCTCATGCCCTGGAATTCACATGTGGATTCTTAATGGCTATTTATGGAGGTGCGACAGTCACCTACGTGCACTCACTCAAACCGAAAGTGATCCTTGAATCGATGCAAGAAACCGGAACGACCTGCATGCTGGGAGTCCCCACCCTTTATGCTCTGATTAGAGACGACATCGAGCGGCGCATTTTGAAGACACCCAAATCCGTACTAAAGACCAATTTATTGAACACCTCGAAACGGGTGAGTTTATCGGTGGAGCGCAACCTGGGTAGAAACATAGGCCGACAATTGTTTTCCCGGTTGCACCAGGAGTTCGGAGGGCAGATTAGATTGTTTGTGAGTGGCGGGTCGGCGTTGGGGGAAAAACTTTATGGCGAGTTCAAGGTACTGGGAATGCCGATTTACGAAGGCTACGGATTGACCGAAACTGCCCCCGTGCTCACCGTTAATCCGCTACAGCGCAGCAGAAAAGGCTCAGCCGGGAAGCCCCTCCCGGGTGTGGAGATCAGAATTTTTCACCCCGACAAGGAGGGTATTGGCGAGATCATTGCGCAAAGCCCCAGCTTGATGAAAGGCTACTACAATAATCCCGCAGCCACTGAGGCCGTGATCAAAGAAGGTTGGTTTCATACTGGAGATCTAGGGTGGGTGGATGCCGATGGGTATGTGTACATTACGGGGCGAATCAAGGATGTGATTGTCACAGGGGCGGGCAAGAATGTTTATCCCGTCGACCTGGAAGCCATATACCAGAGCATCCCTACCATCAAGGAGATTTGCGTGCTAGGAGTAAAAAGCGGGCTCACGGAGGACATCCATGCCGTATTAACCCCCCATGCCGACCCGCCGGAAATCCGGGCCCAGGCCGAGGTGAAGAAGGAGATACAGAGGGAGATTCAAAGGTTCGGAAAAGAGTTGCCCAGTTATCACCGACTCCAACACATCCACGTCTGGCTTGAACCCTTGCCCCGGAACGATTCGGGGGAGGTCTGCCGGGAAGCTGTGCGGCGCAAACTCCTGGAAGAGCTTCAGCAGGGCCGGCCTTCCCCTGCGGAGGTTTCACCAAAACTGCCCAGTCAAGGGAAAAGCCAAGAAGAGGAATTATTCTGGGAGCTCAACCGGTTATCAGGTATCCCCCGCCAGGAAATCAAGGAAGACAGCCATCTCTATTCAGATCTGGGGTTAGATTCCTTGATGACGATCCAGCTCCTCTTGTTCACTGAAAGCCATTTCGGAGTCTCCGTTTCCGATCAGGTAGCACCTACGCTGCAAACCGTGGGGCAACTCCTCGAACAAATCCGTGTCCAAACCCCTGCCATAGACAAAGCAACGGTAAAAAAAAGAAAACTTTGCTCGGCGCGGCCCTTTGGCGAGCGGTCGGCAACCCAGCGGTGGTTGCTTGGCGGCAGCCACCGAGTTCTTAAATTGCTGTACCAGGAGTATTTCCGTTTGAAAGTTTACAACCAGAAACTCCTCCCCGCCGCGGGCCCCTACATCATTGCAGCGAATCATTCCAGCCATCTGGATGGTGGCGCGATGATTGCGGCCGTGAGCGAAGCGATGGGGCCGCAAGAGTCGCGAAAAATACACATTTTGGGGGCAAGAGATTACTTTTTCGACACCGCCCTGAAAAGCTGGTTCTTCAGCACATTCTTGAATTTGGTGCCCGTGGAAAGGGAAGAAACTTCATTGGCAGGATTACGGATGGTGAAGTCCATTCTGTCGAGTGGGGAATCCGTGCTGATTTTCCCGGAGGGGACCCGTTCACGGACGGGCCAACTGCAGCAGTTCAAGCCGGGTGTCGGCTTAATTGCACAGGAACTGGGGGTGCCAGTTGTCCCCGCCTACATCCAAGGGACTCATCAGGCCATGCCTGTAGGGCAAGCGCTCCCTGACCGCCGGGGAATCGAAGTGTTTTTCGGCCCTGCCATTCGGGCCGAAACGGCCCCCCTAGACGGCCCAGAAGAAACTGCCAACGATGAGTGCTATCGACAGCTGGCAGCAGAGATTCGGGCGGCTATTTCAGGTCTCGTCAGGGGTTCGGACAAACAGGCAGTGAGTCGCTGAGACGCCGATGCAGTAGAGGGGGTGTGAGAAGTGCGGGCTAACCAGGCGGCGGCCTTTTTCGATGTCGACGGCACCATTGTCGAGGGAAACGTCGTTCGCTACTACGCTCACCTGCGCACTTGCAAAATGACCCAGCTGCAAAAAGCTTTGTGGATCACCCTGTTTCTTCCCAAGATTCCCTATTACATACTGCTCGACACTTTTAGCCGTCGCCTTTTCAGCCAGGCGTTTTATCGCAACTATAAAAACCTGAGCCCGACCCAACTGGAAGGCTTGACTCGAGATCACTTCAGAGCCCTCATGCAACCTCGCATTTACCCCGGATCCCTCGAGCAGTTGCGAAAACACCAGGCCCGCAACGACCTGATCGTTTTGGTGACCAATTCTCTCGATATCCTGGTCAAGCCGCTGGCCGACCAGATTCAGGCCTCGGCCATGATTGCGGCACGCTTGCGTCTGCATGAGGGCTCTTTCACGGGGGAGTTGGAGGGGGGTCCGCTGACTGATCAGAGTAAAGCGGAGGCCATTGTTTCATTCAGTAAGGAACGCCAGCTGGATTTATCGAGGTGTTATGCTTACGCTGACAGCTTGGATGACATTCCGATGCTGGAAGCCGTAGGATATGCCAGAGTCGTGAACCCTGGAAGACGACTGCGAAAGATTGCCCTGGCCAAAGAGTGGGAAATCCTAATCTGGAATCTTGAAGAAAACAAGAAAGAACGCACCTCTTGAAAGTATGGGGCATTCAATACAACAAGAGTGTTCCCCGCTACTTGGTGGTGCGCTCACTGGGAAGCCGTTGGCCCCAGGTAGCCACTTCTCCGTTCGCCTGCATCCGTCTTGGCCGGATTGAGCAACCAAGACTGCCTGGGAGGGATTGGGTTCGAGTGCGACCCATTCTTAGCGGTATTTGTGGTTCTGATCTGGCCACGATAACTGCTAAAGGCAGTGTTTATTTTTCCCCGCTCACGTCGTGCCCTTTTGTTTTAGGACACGAGGTGGTCGGAGAGATCGTCGAGGCAGGAAGGCAGGCGGGAGCGCCAAAAGAGGGAGACAGGGTGGTGTTAGAGCCGCCCTTGACCTGTGAAATCCGGGGTATCGCGAGAAAGTGTGAACCCTGCCAGAAAGGGAACAAGTCTCTTTGCGTGAATTTCGACAAAGGTGACATTTCACCCGGGATTCAGACGGGCTATTGCAAGGATACGGGAGGTGGTTGGAGTGACAGCTTCGTGGCTCATTACAAACAGCTTCACCCGGTCCCCGACCAACTATCCAATGAGCAGGCTGTGATCGCGGAGCCACTGAGTTGTGCTCTGCAGGCGGTGCGGAAGGCTCCATTGACAGATGATTGCACGGTCCTCATTCTGGGCTGTGGCTCCATGGGGGCCCTCACGCTGGCAGCAATCCGGGGGTTGGGAAGCACCTGTCGCATTGTGGTGCTAGCCAAATATCCCCACCAACGGGAGGCCGCCAGCCTCCTGGGCGCCGACGTTGTTGTTCAAGCAGGGGAACCCTACCCAAAACTCGCACACATTCTGAAAGCTCGCTTGTATCAAGCGGAGCTTGGAAGACCTACTGTGGTTGGAGGTGCCGATATCTGTTTTGACTGCGTAGGGTCAGGACGCACCATTGACGACGCCCTGCGGTTTACGCGCGGTGGAGGCTCGGTTATTCTGGTCGGTATGCCGGGCATTCCACGAAATATCGACTGGACGGCGATTTGGCACAAGGAACTCGTAGTGAAAGGCAGCTACACCAGCGAGCCCAGCACTTTCCGGCGAGCGCTGGAGCTTTTGGTTGCGGAGAGGGATCGCCTGGCCGGGATCGTGGGAGCGAAATTTCCGCTAAAGGATTATCGGGCCGCGGTCCGGTGCGCACTGAACACGGGCCAGTCGAAAGTCATTAAAACGGTGTTTCAATTTCAGTGACCCAGCAGCCCGGACTATGCATAAGTTCGCTACTGCAGCGACGAGAACCTCGGTATAATCCGGGCTACCCCAGACAACCATGAGTAACGACTGCATCTATTACACAAAGCCGGGCGAGAAGCTTTTGTTTCACTACGCGGAAAACTTTTTATATGAGGAGGTGCCCGAGGGAACCCGCGTTATCTATGCCCCGCCGCCTTTGGAAGCTATCTCGGGCGTCAAGGCTGCGACGGAGCAAGCCATTGAGAATCCCATGGGATGCCCACCCCTCTCGGCACAGCTGAGGCCGGGGATGAAGGTAACGGTTGCTTTTGATGACCTCTCGCTGCCTCTCCCTCCGATGCAAAGGCCGGACCTGCGACAGTTGATCCTGGAAGTGGTGTTGGACAAGTTGGCGAGTGGCGGAGTCACGGACATTCACCTGATTGTAGCAACGGGCTTGCATCGAAGAATGACAGGACCGGAAATCCGCCACTGCGTCGGGGCAAAGGTGTTTGATGAGTTTTATCCGGATAGGTTGTACAACCACGATGCCGAGGATAAGGAAAACATCGAGTACCTTGGAGAGACGAAAAAAGGGGAGGTCGTTGAGATCAACGGCCGGGCAGCCCAATCCGATCTTCTCATCTATGTCAACATGAACCTGTCCAGCATGGACGGTGGAAACAAGTCTATTCTCACCGGACTACCCACCTACCGCAGCGTGAAGCATCACCACAACGTTCATGCCCTCATGCACTCCCAATCCTACATGCACCCGCCAAGTTCGGAGTTGCACCATGTACTGGGACGCATGGGGGAGGTCCTGGAAGAGAACAGCAACATTTTCCACATCGAAACCACGTTGGACACCAACACCTTCCCCAGGGCTTTCGGTTTCCTCCAAAAACAGGAACGCAACCTCAATGCATTCGACAAGCTTAACTTGCATGTGAGTAGGGGGTTTCTGGCGATGACGCCGGCCTCAGTCAGGCGCAAGGCGTTCATGCAGATGCGCGCCCCCTACGGGATGACCAGCATCCAGGCGGGAAGAAACGATGTTGTGCATGAGAAGACCCTTCAAAATGTGTTGAAGCAGCAGGTTGTGCCGGTTGAAGGGCAATCCGATGTCCTCCTGGCGGGAGTTCCCTATATCGGCCCCTATAACGTCAACTCCATGATGAACCCCCTGCTGGTCGTGAATCTGACGGCGGGGTACCTCTTTAATCTCTATATAGGGAAGCCACTGGTTCGCCGGGGCGGTGTCATGATCCTCTTCCATCCGCTGGAGCGCATCTTCCATCCTGTTCATCATCCTTCCTACATCGAGTTTTTCGATCGCATTCTGACCCAGACCAAGGTGGCCGCCGAGATCGAGAAATATGAAGAGGAGTTTGCTTGCAGCGAGCGCTACATAGACCTTTACCGCAATTCTTACGCTTACCACGGAGCCCACCCTTTTTACATGTGGTATTGGGGGTGCTATGCGATGGAATATTTGAGCAAAATTATTGTAGTCAAAGCTCACGACAAAGAAGTCGCGACCACCCTTGGATTCGATACCGCTAAAAGCCTTCCGGAAGCCCTTGAGATGGCACAGTCCGCACTTAGCCAGAGGAGTGTTTCCATCACCCAGTTCCACTGGCCCCCCTTATGGCTGTGCGAAGTGTCGTAGAGGGGAGCGCGGAGAGGTCGCGACCTCTCCGCGAACTCTCCCTCCCCCAAACTCCTCTCTAGGACACTTCTTTGAAACTTGTTTCCCCTTAAGGCATCTTTAGCCGGGAGCATGCATAAATCTTCTACTTCGGTGCGGCATCATCTACGCTGACTTGCGGCACTTCGAAACGAAAACCTATGCATCATTCCGGCTAGACTCTAAATCAGAAGAGGAGAAACAATATGTTCAAGAATCCGACTATCCTTTCGATTGTTTTGCTGACCGGCTTATTTGCCTGCGCTGGGACTTCAGAGGAGGCCCAACAGCCGGCCGAGCAGTCCGTTTCCGATCCAGCTGAAACCCAAGCAGCATCCCCTCCTGAAGAGTTGCAGCAAGAGGTAGGAACAGAGGTCTCCTCTCCGCCAGCTGAGCAGCCGCCGAGCGAATCCGCCGCCGCCGAGCTGCTCCCTCCTGAACCTGAAACGATCAGGGTCCCGGTGGGAACTGTGCTGGACGTCCGCTTGGCAGAGCCCATGAGTACCCGGACCCATAAAGCCGGAGATGATTTCGTCGCTATACTGGACCAGGATTTGGTCGTTGATGGGAAGGTGGTGTTTCCAGAGGGAACGAAAGCCAACGTTACGCTATTGGCCGCCGAAGGGTCCGGTCGGGTCGAGGGTCTGGCCGAGATGACACTTACCCTGACAGAACTTCGTCTTGGGGAAGAGACGGTTCGGGTTAAGACTGGAAATATCACTGTTCAGGCGGAAGGTACGCAAGGCCGAGATGTCAAGGTCATCGGAGGGGCTACCGGCGTGGGGGCGTTGCTGGGTGGAATTATTGGGGGTAAAAAGGGCGCTGCCGTCGGAGCGGCGGTTGGGGGCGGGGCCGGCACGGCCACCGTTCTAACCACGAAGGGTAAGGAAGTCGAATTTCAGACTGAACACAAGTTCAGCTTTAGCCTGAGCCGGGAAATAGAAGCGACGCTTCCCTAAGTCCCGCAAAGAGCAAGTTTGACCGAAACTGCCGCATTTTCTACAATACAGCATCCTTTCGGAGCACTTTTGGATTCGTCCCCATCCGGAGAGGTGCTGGAGTGGTTGAACAGGGCTGCCTGCTAAGCAGTT
>CBDUTA010000016.1:0-19222 GCA_965369785.1 uncultured bacterium | reverse complement strand
GGCCATCGATTAACGGCTCTCTGGGACCCATGGCTCGCACCGTCACGGATCTGGCAACACTTCTGGAGGTCCTGGTTGGATATGACCCGGAAGACCCGTTGACGTCACGGGGCGTCGGCCATGTTCCTGAGAGCTACACAGAATTTCTCGATCAGGATGGTTTAAAGGGAGCGCGCATCGGGGTTTTGCATGAATCGATGAATAGGAATTCGGAACCTGACTCGGAAGATTTCCAGAAGGTCACTGAGATTTTCGAGAGGGCAGTTGGAGAATTGAAGGCTGCCGGAGCCGTCATCGTGGACCCGGTTGTGATTCCCGATCTCAAGGAGCTGCTGGCCACCAGAGCGAACGGACCCGATGGTGATGAATCGTTCAAGCGCTACTTCGGCAGGAGCGCCAATCCCCCCTTCAGATCGCGTGAGGATGTCCTCCAAGCGCCCGACTTTGACAAGTTATTCCCCACAAGGAAAAGGGCCTTCACGAGACCCCCAAGAGACCCTGGAGAGGCTGAATCAAGACACTACCAATACCTCATGGCACGGGATGAGCTGATGACCCGGGTGCTGCAAGTCATGGCGGATCATCAATTAGACGCCATTGTCCACAAGTCTATAGAGCACCAACCGACCCTCATTAAGGATGGGGTGAATCCGCCTTACGTCAGCTCCAAGGGAGCTCCCGATTTGAACACTTTTTTGGTATTCGTCCCCACCATCACTGTGCCGGCAGGGTTTTCAGACGATCATCTTCCTGCTGGAATCAGCTTTCTGGGAAGGCCATATGACGAGGGGACTCTGATCAAACTGGCTTACTCTTACGAACAGGGAACACGGCACCGTAGACCCCCTGAGAGCACACCCCCGCTTCCGGAGTAAATCAGACGAAGCTCATTCAGGAGTCCGGTGTAGGTCGCACAGCCGTGCGACCTACACGTCTTAATCAAGGTCAGTTTGGGTTGTAGACAGCTTGGAGACTTGACTCACATTTGACTGAGAAAGCCGATGGTTGATCCCTTCAGCGATTCCGTCACTCATAGACTCCAACTCTGGATCCCCGCTTCTATTTTCAAAAGGTGAAATAGCAATGGAGTCGATGGCTTGGGTAGAGGCACCGGCCAAGGGAAAAATCAGGGCCAGAAGTAGGACGATTATGACGGCCATTCCCCCGGCTACCATCGGCCAGAGCTCATCCCGCTGATCCGGTCCCGCTGCAGCAGCAGCCGCACCGGGAATCAATTCTCCCGACCTATCTCTCTTGAGCCTCTTCAGGTCAACCTGTACTTCCTTGGCGGATTGAGAACGGATTTCCCTGTCTTTCTCGAGGGACTTATTGATGATGTCTTCCAACTTGCCAGGAACTTCAGGATTCAGTTGAACCGGAGAGTCGGGGGCCTTGTGGAGAATCTCATCAAAAAGTGCTGCAGCAGTCTTGCCCTTGAAAGGAAGCGAGCCCGTCGTCATTTCATAGATCACCACTCCCAGGGAGAACAGATCGGACCGGGCATCCAGTTCCCTTCCCAAAGCCTGTTCCGGTGACATATAAGCCGCCGTTCCCATAGCCACTCCTGGACGGGTAAGATTCTGTGTTGTGAGCAGAGCCGTAGCCATGGCGGGGTCCGAAACGGCCTGATCTTTCGTCCATTTGGCCAGGCCAAAGTCGAGCACTTTGGCCTGGCCCTCTTGAGTGACAAAAATATTCTCCGCTTTAATGTCTCGATGAATGATTCCCTTCACATGAGCAGCATGTAAAGCATCCGTAATCTCAATTCCCAGTTCCAGGATCTCCTCGGTTTCCAGCGCCTGGCCTTGAATGAGCTCTTGAAGGGTGCTCCCGGACAGGTATTGCATCACAATGAAGGGTTGTCCGTTATATTCACCGATGTCGTAAATTGCACAAATATTGGGGTGGTCTATAGCCGAGGCAGCACGAGCTTCTCTCCGGAAGCGCTCAAGGGCCTGGCGATCTTGAGCCAACTCCTCGGGCAGAAATTTCACGGCCACGTTTCGGCCCAGGCGAATGTCCTCAGCCTTGTAGACCACACCCATTCCACCAGAACCCAGTTTTTCCAGGATCTTGTAGTGGGAGATGGTCTGTCCGATCATCTCATCCTCTTGGGTTAGCTGTTTCGTGGCAATCATGTGAAGTTCCTAATCTTCGCCTTTGTTTGCGTTGTTAGTCGCTTGACACAGCAATTCATATGACAGCAAGTGAAAAATGAGGATTTGTGATAACTGAATGGCGAAGACTTTCGCCGTCTATGACGTATTAATTAACATTATTACACAGATAGTTACATCTATATTATTAATGTATCTTATCAATGAAGAGGTCTGGGCCGGAATGGAGTCCTCAAAAGGCTGCGTAGGCAAGCAGCCCTGCACCCGCCGCAATCGAGCCAATCCCTGCCCCTTGCTTCCCCGTCAGTTGAAGGCGAGCCTGGCTGACCGGCGGTTCGGAACAGAGAGTACAGATCTCAACCCGACTGGAACCTTCCGATGTGCTCACCAGATAGGTACCCACCCCCGCTAACCCTACTCCCAGCAGGCCGGCGATCACTCGCAGGGTTGTTGTCTTCTTCCTGTGAGTACTCAGCGCTGCCGTAGTGGGAGGACGCACGGCCGTACTGAGATTCATTGAGGCCGCAGACCAGGCAACATTCGTGACCGGCACCCGTAAGGGATGATCGAAACGCGACTCCAACGTCGTTAGGGACGCGAGTCCTGCGGGATAGGTCAGTCTCAGCCCTGGACCGAAGAATCGGGCGAGTTGAGTCTTAGAATCACCGTCAAAGGTAACATCCTGACCATACCCGCTCAGGGACACAAGAGAAGCCAGACAGCAGACGATACTGATCTTAGCGGCAAGTCGGGCACCCGTGACGAGTTTCTGCGGGGTCATTTGCCTCTAGTCTAATGGTTTCAACAGATACGGTCAATAGGGATCCTGAGGAGCAAGGGGTTTAGCTCGCCATACTTGCAGCTCTTCTTTTCCTTGCCAAAAGCCAATGAGGCACAAACACCAGCACGTCGATCACCAGGATAATGACGACCTGTATGAAACTTTGCAGCCCTCGTCTCCGCTCGGAGCGAAGGGCGGCTTGGAAGCTCTCTTCTCGTTGTTGGGTAACCTCTTCTTCCGGCCGTTCGGGGGGTTGTTCCATAGGAATCCCAGGTGCGATTCCCCGCAGCGCTCTGCCTGGAGACCCTCTAAAGGCCTCATTGGACTGATGTCGCTCATATTCGTACACATTGACTGTCAATGCAGGGTTAGCCATTTGGACGAGATCATACACTCCGATCCCCAGTGCGATGACCAGGCACAGCAGAGCTACAAAACAGACCGCTAGAGCGTAAATTTCCAGAATCGATTTTTTCATCGACTACGGATCATCCGTTCTCGATAATTGGTGATGACGGTCACACTTTCCCCCACTTGAGCTGGCTATAGTCGCAATATGATCTTTGTGAGTATCGCCTTGATCCTCGTGACCCTCGTTGCCTGGAGCACCGCTGGGGAAGACTGGGGCTGTTAGGGCACATCCACCCCAACAGATCTCGCTAAGGGGCGGCCGTTCGAGGATCTATTTCCGCGTAAACCTCTACGTTACCCTCGTGATCAAACGAATAAACCGTGTAAGGTTGCGGGTTGGGACCTTCCATTCCTGGAGATCCAACGGGCATGCCGGGAACCGCAAGCCCAACCACAGCTGGCTTCTCCCTGAGAAGACGACTGATCACTTCCGCCGGGACGTGGCCCTCAATCACATAATCCCCCACCAATCCGGTGTGGCATGCGCGAACACTGGGCGGCACACCGTATCTGTCCTTAGCCCCGCTCAGCTGGCTGTTGTTTGCGTCAAATGACTCGACCTTAAAACCCTTTGCCTTTAGGTGACCCACCCATCCATGGCAGCACCCTCAGGTAGGATTTGCAACCACTGTAACCGTTTGAATCCGTTGCCCAAAGGCCAGGGTCGCCATCAGTGTAAAGACTGCGCCAATCAAAACCCTTCGCATGTGATTCATCTGTGCCTCCAATCTAAACCCGGATTATGCATAACCCAGGTTACTTATCTTATCTCAGGGTATATCGTCCGTGTAGCCCCATTCAGACTCTTTTCCCTTTTCCGTCGGCTTTTAAACATGAAATTCGTATCTTGCCGAATCAAACTCACCCAGGGGCTTTCGATCCACCAAGCTGAAACCGAAAGATTCATAGATTTGTCTCAGCTTCGGCCTTCCTCCATCACAGTCCAGTCTCAACCAGGATTTGCCCCGCCTGTTTGCATATTGAGATGTCCACTCTAACATTTGGTTGCCGATCCCCTTCCCTTTGAACTCCCGCAAGACGGCCAGCTTATGAAGAAACAAGCTCGAATCATCTTCTATTTCCGGCCAAAAACAAGGATCAGACTCGAGCAAGAACATACAACCAATGGGCCTGTTCCTGTGATTGGCGATAAACGACTCTTCAATTCTGTGAGACGACTTGAGACCTTCAACCGAGACCTGTTCTTCGGTCCAGAGTGGCTCACCCTTCTGGTTAAGCCATTGCACGACATCCATCAATATTTCGGACGCCGTACCCCAATCAAAAGCAGGTGCTACGGTGATTTCCATCTTCGGGGTCAGGCTACTCCATCTTCTCTTGCGAACGCTGAGCGAAGTCGATCACGCGTTTCAGCGTCTCCTTTGACTGCAGGCCCTGAAGACGCTGGCCTTCAATAATAAAGGTCGGAACCGCCGAGATCCCGGCTTCCTTAAGGGTATGAGAGAGGGCTGCCTGATGGGCCTCCCTGTACTGCCTCGTCTCCAGCGCCTCCCTGAATTCCACCTGATTCAATCCAACCTCTTCGGCCAACCGGGTGAGAACCTCAGAATCACCGATATCCTGCTCCTCCTGGAAAAACGCTCGCAAAACACGGCTGTTGTATGCATTCCCACTCCCTTTCTCCTTCGCGTACTGAAATCCTTCAAAAGCCAAATGGGTATACGGCTGGGGGGAAACGCGGGGAAGTACGATCTGAATTCCCATTCTTTCGGCCATAGGGTACACGGAACTCGCCCAGGCCGTTTGCAGATAGTCCTCCTCGGGTCTCAGTGTCGGATGGGGACTGGGACGGAGTTCAAAGGGCATCCATTCCACCTGGACATCCTGATCCTCGATGGCTTCCTTCAGCGGAAACTCCGCCAGGAAACAGTAGGGTCATACATAATCGGAATAGACTCGGATCAGCAAACTCATCATTGGTGTCTCGTTCCACAAACGTCATCGTATTTATAGAGCGAGACACTTAGTCTATCATTCCACAGCTCTACCTTTTAGCCTTGCCATTAAACTCCTTCCCCTCTAAGCTTTCCAAGAACATTACCCTTCGAGGGGAAAAAAGATCCACACCTCGGGAAGCACTTGGGAAACAAAGTAGAGGACTAAAGTAGAGGACTAGAATGATGAGCAAAAAGACTGAGTTGGTGCATTCCATGACTCGATTAGCCGGGTTAGGAATCGTTCTGCTCGTGGTCGTCCTGTCGATTTTTTCTGAGCAGTGGCCCCTTCAGGCCACTGCTCAGACAGAACGAAAACTGACTGAAAAGGACATTGATCGGTGGATGACCGAGCTCTCCAACTGGGGACGCTGGGGCCCAGAGGATCAGTTGGGAGCCGTCAACCTGATTACTCCAGAGAAGCAGAAGCAGGCTGCTGGGCTGGTCAGGGAAGGAATCTCGCTTTCGCTGGCGCGCCCGCTGAATAAAGAAAAGTCTCTCGATAATCCAGTTCCATTTGAACATGTCATGATTCGCAATGGCGTCGATGATCCCAACCGCTCCAGTGCCGACAGCTATGCCATCTCCTACCACGGCAGCGCCTTCACCCACCTCGATGCCCTCTCTCATTTTTTCCACAACGGAAAAATGTACAACGGTTTCTCTCAGCAGGAGGTGACCCGGAAGGGAGCCGGAAAGCTCGACATCCTCACCCTCAAGAACGGTATCTTTACGCGGGCCATTCTGGTCGATCTTCCCAGACTCAAGGGTGTTCCCTATCTGGAACTGGGAACACCGATCTACCCGGAAGACCTGGAGGCCTGGGAGCAGGAGGTAGGAGTTCGGATCTCGAGTGGGGATGTGGTCTTTGTCCGCACGGGTCGTTGGGTAAGACGGGCGGCTCTTGGACCTTTTACCTCTTCATCGGGAATGGCGGGACTCCACGCTTCCTGCGCCAGATGGTTGAAGGAAAGAGACGTCGCCATGGTGGGAACCGATGGAGTTACCGACGTGAGACCTTCGGGGATTGAAGGCCCGGGGTTTCCCCTCCACCGGCTTCTTCTGGTGGCTCTCGGCGTACATATCTTCGATAACACTGATCTGGAAGAGTTAGCCGAGACGGCAGCACGACTCAACCGCTGGGAGTTTCTACTCACCGTGGCTCCCATGCCTGTTCCCGGTGGAACCGGATCTCCGGTCAATCCTATCGCCACATTTTGAGTCGACCCGGCCGTAGTACGGGGACAAACCCTCTTACAGGAGGCTCTCCCCAGAGGCAATTCTGCTAGGATCCCGCCTGGATACCTCCGGAGTCCCGGAGAGGCCCATGATGACGAACAGGGCGCATGGTATATAGAATTTTCCATCGGAGCCGCTAGTTGGGCTAGCATCACCTCCGGAGTCCCGAAGGGACGACATGTAATAGCCAGGGGCGTGAGCCCCTGGAATTCGACAGTGTTCTGAAGAGCCCTGTAAGGGCGGCACCTCTTGGATTAAACTAAGCCCACAAGTAACACTCTTTAAAGTCCATCCCATGCGCCTTTAAGAGCCCTACGATTTCCTCCTTGAATGTCCTTTTTTTGTGATGGAATTCTTGGGTTTCAATGTAATGTCTTACCTGTTGAATCTGTGAGAAACTCACTGAAAACGCCGCGTATCCCGTTTGCCAACCAAAGCGATTCCGGTTAGAGAACTTTCTGCGAATCCATCGAGACGAGTTCGATTTGATCTCTCGCAAGGCCTCCGATACCGAAATTTGTCGATCCAAGGAGACCAGTAGATGGAGGTGATCGGGCATTCCTCCGGCGGTGAGGAGCCGACTTTGTTTTGAGTCTAAAACACCAGCAATGTATTTGTGAAGTTCTGGTTCAATCTCCCGGGAAATCAGGGCTCTTCGCTGTTGGGTACTGAAAACGAAATGGAAAATGAGGCTGGATAAAGACTGGGGCATTCATTTGCTATTAACGTTTGACTCTGCGAATCTACGAAACTTTTTTATCTATGCCGCCCTTACAGGGCTCTGCTCGCTCACAGACTCCTTTCCAGGGGCTTACGCCCCTGGCTATTTCATGGCGCCCCTTCATGCGCTGCCAGGGTGATTGGGTTTTTCTTCCCCCACCTGTCATATCAAACCACACCTCGGGCGACTAATAGTGCAAATCTCGAGATTCAGGCAGAGAGCTCGATGACGGTCGAAGCTGAAACTTTCGCCAAAGTGATCTATTTCGATACACAAAAGGAGCACAAAACAATGAAGAAACAAGCACTATTTTCGATCTTATGCACGATCCTATTGTTTTCAGGAAGCTGGATACATGCCGAAGAGTCCGAGGACTATGTCCCGGCACCTATTCGCGTCGTGTCCCATTTTCTGGAACTGACAGAAGAGCAGGTACAAAACCTGATCTTTCTCAGAGAGGAATTAAAAGATCAGGTCCAGCCTCTTGCCGAAGTCAAGAAAGGCCTGCAGGAGGACCTCAAGGCAGAACTGGTATCGGAGGAACCCTCAGCGGATTACGTGGGAGAACTGGTGATTGAGATTCACTTCATCCAGAGCCAGATCAAAGAAGCCTACATGGCGTATGTAGGTGCCTTTGAGACCCTGCTGGATGATGCCCAGTTGCGGAAATATGGAGCCATTAAGATGGCCGCCAGGCTGCAGCGGGTCATTCCGGCTTTTCAAAAGCTGGGCTTGATCGGACCAGGGACCAAACGTCCCGGACCCAGACCCACAGACAGGCCGGTATCGACAGATAGGCCCACAGATAGGCGGGTCTCGGTAGATGTAACCGTAGACACCCCTGCCAACGATCGATAAGATCGAATGGGTTATTTGGCCCAACTTTGTACGCACTTCGCGTCCACTTTGGGGCCTCTCAATGGAGGGAGGAGCCTTTGAACGGCTCCTCCCCTTACTGGGCTGAAACCCCCACACTGTACACTGAAGTTGACAGTTCCGGGCAAAATCAGCCCCCACCTTTCTCTTGAAATCCTCATCTTTTCTTGAGCAAAGGCTAAAGCTACAAGAGTTCCAGACCGATTTGAGTTGTGACAGGTCCACTCTGGAACCAAGATTGCGTTCCTTTGAGACAGGCGAAAAAAATGAGACGTTCTGAGCACACTCTCGACGACATCCTGGATCAAGTCGATCAGCTGGAAGTGGTACCCAAAGAGGGCCTCTACTTCGGAGACCGGATACGGGTCACCACCCACGACGCCACCTACTCCATCCACGTCCTTGAGAACGGCTTTTATGCCGTCTCGGGTGGATGGTTTGACCGCCACAATCTGTCCCCATTTAAAACCACCATCAATGGGTGTACCTGGGGCGGAAGTGCCATCAAAATAGACATCGTGGCCGCTCTGGGCTTGCGCCTGGAGTTCGGCAATCGACTGTTGAGCAGCCCGATCCGGCAGGTCGAAATCCTTCGATTTGAGGAAGAGCAGATCCACTGATCTTTCCCCCTGTTTCAGATGGCGGTCCTATCGGTGTTGGTAAATCAACAGTTTAGTCATTGATCTTCTCCCTCTTTCCCCTTACGATCCCTTCCTAACATTCAACGAGTCTTTCGAGGAGGGAAATCCGATGGCCTTTAAAAACAAATCTTCTGTTTGGACAGCCTTGCGTTTGGCGGTTCCAGTAACAGCACTCCTGCTGGGTGTCTCTTGTACAACGCCTGCATCTGAGACCGTCGCCGCAACGGATGCCTGGAAGGAGGAGGCCCGGTTTCTGGCTCTCGATGAAGGTCGCTTTTACTTACTTCCCCTGAACAACCCCTCCACGGTTCCGGCCGACATGGCCGTGCACATGTCCGAGGAGGACCTGATCGCCGGCATCGAAGTCAACGGCCGACAGAGGGCCTATCCTCTCTGGATTCTGGTGGCCTATCACGTGGTCAATGACACTCTTGACGACTCTCCAGTCTTGTTGTCTCATTGCGAGGCCTGCAGCGGCGCTTCCGCTTTTCGCCCGGTCCTGGACCCCTTTGAGGGCAAATCGCTGACCTTCCAAATTCATGGAATCGCCCACGGCACCTTCAGCGTCTACGACTACCAGACTCAGACCGTCTGGTCTCCCTTCACGGGCAGGACTCTGGAGGGCAAGTTACATCCTTCTCGCATGGAACGCATTCCCCTCATCCTGGAGACCTGGGGGGCCTGGGTGAAGCGTTTCCCCGAGACCGAGGTCGTCTTTGCCAGCAGGATCATGGTTGAGAGACGGGAGCACGGCCGGGGAGGACACAGTGTCTTGGGAGATCCGTTTGTTCCTGACTTCTTTGCCGAGACCGCCAACATGGAGGATACCCGGTTAGGGACGGGAGATCACGTCTTCGGCATCGAGGCCGGAGAAGCGGCTGTGGCTTTCCCCTTGCAAAGGTTGGAAAAAGAGGAAGGGATCTTGAGATATCCATTCAAGGGTCAGTCCTATTTGATCAAGAAGATCTCCCAGTTCGGCGTCCTGGCTTTCCGCCTCGACCGAGACCAAGAAGACAATGCCTACCACCTCATCAGCGAGACCCCCTTCCGAGTCGGAGATGACAGGGGCGGAGTCTGGGACGAATTCGGCAATTCGCTGGGCCAGGACCCTAAAGCTCCAAAACTGGCTACAGCCGATGGCTACTTCACGGAATGGTACGAATGGGTCAGCAGCTACCCTCAATCCGAGATTGCCGATTGGTGAGACATTGGCGAGTGTCTCGTTCCCCTGTCATATGAAACGTTCTTTAAGGCGACTAATACAGCAGGAGAACGATATGACATACATCACCAAAGGTCTTATTGGCGTGGCTGCATTATCCTTCCTGCTGGCAGATGGACTGTCCAGGTGGACGCTGATTTTTTCGGGAGAAGCCTTTTCACTCATTTTTAACAATCTATTGGCTCTCGTCGCCATCGCCCTGATGCTCATAGCCAGGAAGGTAACCACCTGAGCCTGAGTCGTGGAACAAACCAGCCACCGAAAAACCAGGGCCGGCGGCGCCTGCCGCCGGCCAGGCACTATCCCCGGCCCACAGCTACTATTCACCCGATTCCTCCCACCCACTCCCTCCTTCACTCACTGTTCAACTCTCTGGTAGACTTTGTAGGGTAACTCAGAGAAGAAACACACAGGCCGAATGACGGATATGACGGATCAAAAGGAATCTTTCGAGCTAGATGAGCTGAAAGACGTCCTTCTGTTTAAAGAAGTCGAATTGGAATCCATACAGGGTATCCTCGAAAACTGTCCTGTAGCCAAGTTCCGAAAAGACGAAGTTGTGCTTTCCGCCGGGGAATCCAATCATTCGATTCATCTGCTTCTCTCTGGCCAGTTGCGCGTTCAACTCGAACTCTCTTTGCAGCCTATTGCCAAACTGGAACCTGGAGAGCTGGTGGGTGAAATCTCGGTCGTCGATGGTCAGCCAACCACCGCCTATGTGGTGGCCAATGAGGATTGTCGAGTGTTGGTCCTGGACGAAAGCACCTTGTGGTCACTCTTTGAGGCTTCACCTCATATTTCCCGCAATCTTCTCTATATCGTCGTCCAGCGATTACGCAGAGGGGATGCTCTCATTAAGGCATTGAGCCTGTCCGGGGGATAGAAACCCTGTATCTAATCCTCAATAGAATCCTGTTTCCATGATTACTTAAATACAGTTATCTCATTCATTTTATCAAGAACTTAATTTTACTTTCTCGCCGCCCTTTCCTCCTCGAGTTGCTTGAGATACTTCCCTTCTTCCTCCACCAGGAATCGCTGGTAACCTTCGGAATCGATAAAGGGGTTAGCTGAAGCTCCCGCCTTCAGTCGCTCCAGCTTATCAGCCATCCCATACATGGAAGGGTGCTGAGCCAGAAACACATCAGCCGGTAGATCCTTGAGAACTCGAAAAGTCCGAGCATAGTCCTCGACAATACTGGGATGACGCTTGTTGTCCAGAAGTTTGACGCCCCGATTAATGCCGGTCCCACCCACGAACACGACGAAGTAGGACTCTCCGTCCTCCTCAACCGTAGTCGTCCAGGCCGTACAACCCTTCGTGTGCCCTGGGGTCCAATGGGCCTGAAGGGTGACGCCTCCCAGAGTGACTTTGTCTCCGTCCTCGAGGACTCGGCCGACCTGGGTGGGGTTCCAGCCCTGAGCGCCCACAGCAGAATTGTCGATCCCACTGGAGATAGCCGCCGCATCCTCACCGACCGCCATGACTGTTGCCCCGCTAAGTTCCTGGATGGCCGCGTGACCCTCCACATGGTCCCAGTGGGCGTGGCTCGACAGGATGATTTTGACATCCTGCAGCGTGTATCCCAGCTTTTCCAGGTTGGTCCGAATGCCGGGCAGCATCTCCTGCGTCCCCGTGTCGAGAAGAATCAGGCCCTCTGGTGTGACGATGATGTGTGATGAGATATTGACCGCACCCACGTAGTAGATATTGCCGATGACCCGATAGGGCTCAACGGGCTGGCTGGGTTCCCCGCGCAGTGGGTTTGGGGCTTGAGCCAGGAGACCACCTACAGCGAGAATCGACATCAACGCTAAAACAGATTTCATAAGACCTCCCTGTCAAACATGAGTTTTGCCCGAACCTTTGCCCCGAATCATACCCCAGGCTGAACACTCGCGTACACCGCAGACCATGAATGGGACAGGGATTTCTTTACCGTCCTGGTCGGGGGACTGACCGGCCTCAAGGGCAAAAACAGCTATGACCAGAATCGACTCAAGCCCGAGTCGTGAGGGGTTAAAACCACAATCAGGAATCGAACAGACCTATTGGCGGAGCACGATGATCGCTAACCCAAGAGCCAGGCCGGCAAAGAGACCCAAAAAACACCAGGCGATTCGAAACATGCCCCGCCTGACCGTATAGGCACCGGCCAGGAGTGCCACCAGGATCGTGGGACCGGAAAATGCCATCCAACTCTCAGCCCCACTCAGATAAAAGCTCAAGGGAGCCGCCAATACCGCCGATACCACCAGAAAGACGGGCTTTTTCACCACAATTCCTGCTGCGGCCAGCACCAGGGCCACCGCCACCGCCGGCCAGCCGAAAGCCACCGCCGGCCACCACTCAGGCATTCGCCTTCCCCCTCCAGGGAGATCGGGACCGGGTGTGACGGGTGTCACCACCTTGCAATTGTAATCTGGCTAAGTTAGGGGCTGGAGTCATTATGATCAAAAAATATATCACAGGTTTATCTCGCACCCTGTTCGCCAGCGGACTACTCCTTGTCCTGACCAGCAGCCTTGGCTGCTCCAAGGTCTCGGGCATCGTGCCCTTTAAAGGAGATCCTACAGTTCAGGTGCAGAGCACAACTGTCAATATTCGAGAATCGGCCACCACCAATTCTAAAATAATTACGACAGTGAAACGGGGCGACAAGCTCAAGGTGACCGATAAAACCGAGTCTTGGTACAAAATCAAAACCAAGGCAGGCAAAACCGGCTGGGTACACGCCAGCCTGGTCAAGTAGTTCGGTCCCAACAGAAACGCACCGATTTTAGTCTGGAATAGGAGACAGAGAGCTCTGTCTCCTATTTTCCCTTCGTGGGCCCCGCCTCATCTGGATGATCCCCTCCGTGGGAAGAGAGTTTATTTCCCACGAATGACTTTCGAGTCTTTTCGAAACTTCTCAGCCAGTACTTTTTTCTTTCCTATGATTCCGACATGCCTGAATCGGCATCGTTTGAACATACAATCTCTGAAGGTGACTGCTCCCAGGAAGTCATCCTGATTAATTTCGATCAGGACGCTGTTGGGATCCCCAAAGAAGGAGGAGTCGGTTAACACCGTGCCCTCTCCGAAGTGGATGACTGCAGGGCCTACAAAGTCACGATTCTCATAGACCTTATCCTCTACAAGGGGCGTTTTCCCCGCTAGTTGGGTCAGATAAATCGTTCCCGGCTTACGATAGCCGGCCATCAGAATCAAGCCCACTCCTAATAGAGACATCGCTAGAGTTCCCCACCCGGTATCCAGAAACTCGACTCCGGCGGACACCCATCCACGAGTCACGCGGTCGCTGCCACCCCATATTTCGGCAACGAAATCGATATCGTCAAGAAACTCAATCATTCGCCAGAGGGGCTTGGCCAGAAAAACGATCCAGCCCAGTATGGCAATCGGTTTGTGGAAGTGCTCCGTGATGCGCCAGGCCATTTCCCCATTATATTCCCACCAGGTGTCACCAGATCCTCGCTTTTAGGGGTAAAAGAAAAGAAGAGAAACGACCCTGACCCAGAAGAAAAGGGATCCGAGGATGTCAAAACCGCCTCCAGGCATGCAAACTTTGTCATTTACGAGTAAGATACTGGGAAGATGTGGGCTCGAGTCTGAGGGCTGACTTCTCGAAACCGTCGTTATTTTTGGATCATGATGTATAAAAAAGTTCTTTTCACGGCCTGCACGATTGGGAGAGCGTTCTGCACATTCGGTCTTCTACCCGGCTTTGCACTCCCCTTTTCCCCTCAATTACCGACCAGCAACAACTTCAACGCCAGGCTTCCCGATGGCGAGGGACAGTCCTACGTACAGACCCTTTGCACTTCCTGCCATGACCTGGAACGGGTCGTCACCCAGCGGAAAAGTCTCGACGCCTGGACGGCAACGGTATCCGATATGCTGGGAAGGATTTCTCCAACCATGGAGGCGGAAACCGCAATCATCTCCGACTATCTGACGAGCCACTATGGAGTCGTCACTTCGAACACTCTGACCCGGGTACACTCCTCCTTACAGCAGGGAGATTTGCCGGCAGCAGAAAGTCTGATTCGAGAAAATGTCGGATCTCTCGGCCAGGAGTTGACCCAGATTCTCGAGAACATGGATCGCGGCTTTGACGAGCTGGGGAGACAAAAGGCTCGTTTCGACACTCTTCAGGAAAAATTTTCTCAGTTTCAAGCGACCTGGATGCCCTATGAAGCCGTCTTCAGATTGTTTTCCAGCGTCACGGACCAACCAGGTTACTCAAACCGTTTCCAGGCTAAACGGCTGCGTATTGAAGGAGCCAGGCATACGACCCGTGCCGATTTCTTCTGGGACAGTCAGGAATATGGTGAGGCACTTCGAGAGTATGACGAAGGGATCCAGAAATTGCAGACTGCAATCCCTTTGGCTGAAACGGTCAACGATCAGAAACTGGTTGCCGCCTGTTTAACCAATATTGGCTACAATGAGATTTATTCGGGTAACTCCGCTGAAGGCCTGAGGGTTTACTCCCGAGCTCTTGAAATCGCCGAGCAACGAGAAGACGAAATTTTCCAGGGCATGTACCTGCTCAACCTGGGAACATTCCATCTGTATACGATGCAGCGCGAGGAAGCGTTGGCATACACCCTGCGGGCAGCGGAGATGACTGCCAAGATTGGCCGCAGAACCTGGGAAGCGAATGCTTTGTTAAATGTCGGAGCCAGCTATCTGTCCTTGAGACAACACGAAGAATCCCACAGTTATTTAAACAAGGCCTTGCTGAAGGCCGAGGAAGCAAACGATCATCGGAGCCACGGAAGGATTTTATTCAACCTGGCTCTGGTCACGACTCAGATGGGCCGAATTGAAGAAGCAGTACGCTTGATGGAAGAAACTCTTGAATGGTATTCAGAGCATAACGTCGTTTACAACCAAGCCGAAACCACTCTGCTGCGCTATCAGGGAATGAATTTTCTGGTGAGCACCTATCAGAAACTGAAGAACCCGGAAAAAGTGAAGCACTACGCAACTCAAGCCAGAGAACTGTTGAACGAGGATCCCAAAAAGCTCCGGACCTATTTAGAAGACCCCCACCTGAATTTTCTCAAGTGGGACAAATTCAAAACGCAGAACCTTCAGCTTTTCCCATAGACCCTCCGGAACTCCCCTGTCACGACTCATCACCAAACCAGAGCTCCAAGCCGGATGATCGTTTCCCTGGCAGTTGTCTTCAACACCATCCAGGCGTAACATCGAGACAATATCCAACACTTATTTTGAGGGAGGAAAGCAAAATGAAAGCACTGACAACAACACTATGGCTCATCGGTATGTTCCTGGCCACTCCAGTTCTGGCAGATGATGTGGAGGATGTGAAGGCTGCAGAGATGGCCGCCCGGGCTGCCGAGGACGAGGGTGATACCCTGGGCTACTTCAAAAACATGGTTTCGGAATTCAGCATTTTCCCCCCGACAGGTGGGCTGTTAGCCCACACCGCCACTGAGGAGACCAGACTGCGGGCTCAGGCCGCATTTGATTCGGGTACCAAGTACGACATTCAGGTCCGAAATCTGGACGTCCAGGTCTACGGGAACACAGCCGTCAGTACCTATTATGTCGTGGCAACGATCCACCGACCCGAAGTTGAGTCGGTACGATGGAATCTGCGAATGACCGGTGTGTGGGTCAAGCAGGCAGGTGAGTGGAAAATAGTTCACCGTCACGAGTCCCGATTGGCGCTGCGTTAGTACGCTCCGGTTCCCATTGCCTTCGAACCCTCTGGTCTGGAACCCGGCACAGAATCTTTGGGAGAACTTCATGGTTGGCAAGACCATTTCTATCCTTAAACAATCCGAAAAGGAGGTCTGAGATGAAAGCATTGACAACACTATGGGTGGTGGGCATGTTGGTATCCACTGTGGCCATGGCCGATGATGTGGATGATGTGAAGACGGCGATTCGCGATCATTTCGCTGCAGTCAACTCTGGGGATGTAACTGCCTACACCCCCTATTACGCCACCCAGGGGAGTGCTTTTGGTGGCGGTGCGCTCCTGGAGAGACTCTCTGTTGAACAACGCAAGAACAGCTTTCAAGCTGCAGTGGACAGTGGTTTAAAGCGCAACCTGCAGGTGCGGAATCTCGAAGTTCGACTCTATGGCAATGTAGCCATTGCCACCGGGTATCTGGTTGGGAGTATTACAAATCCAGATGGCTCCACCCAACAGACCAGCCAACAACGAACGGGACTCTTGATCAAACAGGGTGGCCAATGGAAAGAGGTTCACCGCCATAACTCACCGCTGACCGTATCGACACCTCCAATTGAGAACCGCTTCGTCGGCACCTGGAAACTCGCCTCCTTTGAACGGCGTGGCCCTGACGGAGAACTGAGGTCCTCGGCCAATTCTTACAGGAGAGGCTTACTCGTTTACACCCCAACAGGGCATATGACCCTGCAGCTCACCCGTGAGAACCGTCAAGAGTTTGAGGGACGCGCCTCCGGAGAGGAAGCGCAGGCCGCGCTTTACAGCTACATCGCCTATTACGGCACGTTCAAGGTCAACGAGACACAAGGCGCCGTCACCCACCAACGGCAAGGCCACCTGATCCCCGACAGGGTCACGGAGGGAACTCGATATTACAGGTTCTCAAACAACCGACTGATCTTAACGGCACCCCCAACCGGTGAGGGAATGACCACAACCCTGACCTGGGAACGCATCGAGTAGAACACGGCGATTTCCAGAGACATGGAGTATCTCATGACCACTTATCTGCGTAGTCGGAGATCACAGGAATGATCAACCGTTCTCCCTTGAGTGCCTTAATCATCGCAACAACATGAATGACCAGAATGGCCAACCACAAGAGGGGGGCAACCGCGCAGCCGAGAAACATTCCAACCATTGGGAACATGGAAAGAGTCGCCACTGCAATGAAAAGAACAATCCAGCTGACCAGCAGGACCAGCCCGTGCTTGGCATGCCACTGCACTTCCGGGTCATCCTTCTCCACAACCAGAGGAACCAGGGCCAGAATCCCCAGGTAAGACAGGATCAGCATGACTGTCCGATTCGACGGTTCCTGCTGTGATGGTGGTGACGGTGGGAGAGACTCCGGAGTATCTGAGGCAGGGGGTGTGTCTTGCATATTTCTCTCCTTCAGCTTGTATTCTGTTGTGAAACAACCGAACGAAACCTGACCTCATTGGAGCACAGCTTGGCTCCGCAAACAAACCTTCTTTTCGCCTTCCGGACAGGCAGGTCCAAGGCCCACTCCGGACTCCGCCCTCTGCCCCCTTATCATTGCCTCCCAACCCTTGAAGGCGTACCATTGCTCCCAACTGCACTGCACGACGGGGAATCGATGGTCGGCACGATCATCAGCCATTGCAGGCCATTGACCAGGGAGATCTGGGCTTCAACTCCAACTCGGTGTCAACGCCCCAATGCCCGGTGAGTGCTGATAAGGAGGAAACAGAGATGCTGTTCAAGCCAACGGTAATCGGTCTCATCACAGCTGTCCTGCTCGGTTACGGCTGCTCGATGAGTCCGGCGGACAGTACAGGGACTTACAGCGGTGTCGTGGAAGGTGTGGTCAGGGATACCTCCGGCCAACCTCTTGCCGGTGCCTTTGTAAAATTGAAAAATGCCGAGCGCCGACTCACCTTTATGGTCATCAGCCAGGACCAGGGGCGTTACACGGCCAACAAACTCCCAGCCGGTCCCTACACCCTGCAGGGAGTCGGCAACGGTTTTCAGAGTGAGTGGTCGGATCCGGTGGAGGTAGCGGAGCGAGGAACGACACAGCTGGATCTATCGCTGACCGACCACCAGGCACCCATGCTGCCGGCAGCCTGGCCCCGGAGGATACCGGAAGAGCAAACAGCAACTGAGTTGCTCCCTGAGGGTGCCGGCAAGGAAATCCTCCCCACCCGCTGCGTTTCCTGCCATAACATTTCTCGGGTCTTCAGAGGCGGGCACACCCGTGACGCCTGGCAGAGCAGCATCGATGAAATGCGCGTGTACATAAGGGAAGGAGGGCTCCGCGATCTGACCGACAAGGAAGCCGACCTGTTGGTGGATTATATGACCACCCACTTCCCGCCCCTGCCCACACCGGATCCGAACAGCCGGTTGCCTCGGACCCTCATGCAGGGCCAGGCCATGCATTATCGAGTCGTACAACATGAACTGGAGAATGTGGCAGCCGACACCCACGATGTAGCTGTTGACCCTGACGGGATCGGCTGGGCTAACCAGCGCGACGGCGGCAAGCTGAGCCGTTTCGATCCGGAAACACTTGAGCACAGCGAAATCAGCCCCCCTTTGACCACCGCAGAAACAGCCTACATGGGCAACGTCCAGATCAGTGAGGAGGGCGTGATCTGGTTTGCTGAACCCAACGAGAGGCGATGGTTGAGCTACGATATCCAAGCTGCCGAATGGACCTCGTGGGATTTTCCAAGCACTATCCGCGGTTCAGCTAACGGAAATACCATGGCCCTCCATCAGGATGGGACGATCTGGTTGACTGGACCGGGTGCTATGCGGAGGCTCAATCCTCTCACCAAGGAGTGGAGTTCCTGGGACACGCCAACCTGGACCCGAACCCAGAAAAGCCCCGGAGGATACGGGGCAACGGTAGCCGGTGACGGGAGAGTCTGGTTCGCTCTGCAAAGCGTGGACCTGATGGCCCGAGTCGATCCCAAGACTGGGGTGGTCGATGAGTTTGAAATCCCTGTGGAAGGCATTGTATATCCGCGCCGGATGGACACCGATGCCGAAGGCAATGTCTGGGTCGCTTTGTGGAGGGCGGGAAAGCTCATGAAGATCGATCAGCACACTGCCGAGATGACCGTTTTTGATCCTCCGACACCTTCTTACAACGGCGCCTATTCTGTCAGCGTGGATCGAACGAACGGTTTTGTCTGGGTAACCCTGCATCGGGTGGATAAAATCGCAAGGTTCAATCCGAAGACGAACCAGTGGGTGGAGTTCCCACTGCCCCAGGCCGAAACAGATGTGAGAAGAATTGAAGTCGATCAGAACAATCCCAATCGAGTCTGGTGGAGCAGCTCCGATGGTGCAGGCGTGGCCAGAATCGGATTTATAGAACTTCTGGAGAACTAGAACGAGGGAAGAGGGACGGCGGAAGAGAGTAGGACGAACAGACGCAGGTCCTTACTGCCCTGGAAAATCAACTTCTGTCGCCTGCTGGATATATCGGGCAGCGACCCGTTCGGGGATCAACTTCTCTTGCTTTAACTTGGCCACAGCAGCCTCAACAC
>CBDUTA010000015.1:0-19844 GCA_965369785.1 uncultured bacterium | reverse complement strand
CAAGTACCTCTGCGCCCTCTTGCTCCATCTCACTCATTGCCCTTCGCACCACCTGGGCAACTCCCTCGTCGTCCGACACCGTGGAGAAAAGGGCGGGCAGCAGGCCGATCCTGGAGCCACCCAGTCCTTCCTCCCGAAGGAAGGCCGTATAGCTCTCTGGAATGTTTCCCACGCTCTCGGCTGTCTGAGGATCTGCCGGATCGTAGCCCACGATCGCGTCCAACACGATAGCCACATCGGTGACGCTTCGACCCATCGGTCCCCCGATGTCCTGGGTATGCGACAGAGGGACGATTCCCGTTCGGCTTGCCAAACCCTGCGTTCCTCTCAGACCGACCAGGTTGTTGTGTGCAGACGGGGTCCGAATCGAGCTGCAGGTGTCGGTCCCCAGTCCTACCGCGGCGAAGTTTGCAGCCACGGCAGCACCCGTTCCGCCACTCGACCCCCCGGGGTTGCGATCAAGCGCATAGGGGTTGCGGGTTTGTCCGAAAAACGAACCGACCGTAGTGATGCCCATGGCAAACTCGTGCAGAGTCGCCTTGGCGAGGATGATGGCTCCGCCCTCGCGTAGACGTTTCACCAGGAATGCGTCATGAGATGGGATCCAGCCGGCCAGGGCCAGGGAACCTGCCGTGGTCTGCATGTCTCTGGTTTCGTAATTGTCCTTGAGGATCACAGGAATGCCGTGCAAGGGGCCACGCGGACCCTTTGCCGTTCGCTCGGCATCAAGCTCTTGGGCCTCGGCCAAGGCATTGGGATTGACGGTGATAATGGCATTTAAAGAAGGGCCCTGCTGATCGTAGGCGGCAATGCGGGCCAGGTACATTTCAACCAGATCCTGGGAGGTGATCGTTCCAGAGACCAAGGCACCTTGAATCTGCGGTAGAGTGGCCTCCAGCAGCTGGAATGCCTCCTGGGGTTCCTCCTGCTGTTGGCAGGAATTCAGGGTCAAGAGAACTAAGGGGACCACGATCCATCCGCGGGTCCTCTTGATCACCAGAGACCGGATCATGAAGTTACCTCCTGAGGTTAATTTCTATCGATCAGGCATCTGCACCAGACCGTGGAAGCGAGACACTTCATCACTCGGCAGCGAAGCAGTAGAACCGTCCGGCTCCTCCGGTCGACTTGAAATCTTCCAGCGAACATCCTGCTGTCGCGTGTGACGAGTTCCACGAAACATTCCATCCGCTCAGGCGGTCGTGATGGCCGATCATCGCTCGGGCGTCGGAGCTGTCCGAGGTCCAGTTGTTGCAGGTGAGGTCCCCTCGAGAAGACAGGCCCGGGGGGAAGGGGCGGCCATGCGAATCCGATCCGGTCAGTATGTCGTGTTCGTTTCTGGTGCCTTCGGGGCGCACGCGGCCGTTTACCGGCTCGCCTTTTTCCGTCACCGCCGTGTCCTGATTGATGAGATTGCTGCCGCGCTGAATGTCGCCGTGCAAATCCGCCAGGCTTCCGGCGATCATCACGCCCTTGGCGTTGAACCAGGGCCCGTTTCCGATGCGATCGCGCGCATTGACGGCCGGCTGGGTGCGGGTGCCATGGGTGCTGATATAGGCCCGCCAGGTGCGTTCGCCCGCTCCCACGGCGGCGGCCAAACGCCGGCACTCCGCGTCGGCGCCGGCAAGACCACCGAGATTGCCGCTATGCATCGTGCTGGTGACAAAGAAGCCCAATGGCGGCTTCGGTTCCTGATCCTGGTCCTGGGCCAGCACCGCGGTCGAGCTCAAAACGATGGCCGCAACGGCGGCAAGAAAAATGTGTTGTTTCATGGTACTGCCCCCTCCTTTGAGTAATGCATTTCGAATAGGTAACGTGATGAATGATCGAAAGCTATCAGCCCTCCAACCTTGAGTCAAACCGTTCTTTTCTCATCTTGAAATGTCTGGCTCACGGCTCAAGATTCATCCGCCGCCGCAGGTCTTGAAAGCGAGGGTCGTCGCGGAGAGGCGTATTTTGCTTCGGCGAGTAACGGGGCCGAATGATTTCTTATTGAAGTTCTAAAGTTAATGATCTCCATAGACCAGAGTGTCCGGATGGAAATCCGCCCAGGCAAACCAGAATGCATTATGATACTTCAATCTCTCGAGTTTTATGCCTTCCCTGTCGTCTGTAAGGGCTCTGCCTTCAAAGTCCCAGACGGACCCTGTGTTCTCGTCCTGTATCATGACCTCGCCACCCTCGATTGTTTCTTCTAACTCGAGAATGGCCCCTCGGACCCTTCTGCTGAATGCGCTCGCGATCTGGCTTTTTCTGTCAAACAAAATGAGAACGGGCTCTCCATTTATTTCGTCATTGATCACAGCCAGCTCTCCTAAATTAGAAAACGGATAGGCTTTGAAAACATCTCCAACTTGCACACCGAGAACGGTTTCTCTGGCTCTAAAACGCGTATCCGTAATCCTCACCAGCGGATGGAAAATACGATCGCTTTTCTGCCAATCCGTATAGGACACTCCAGAGGGTAAAACATCATAATCATGATCAAATCCCGTGTCTCGGGATAATACCCGTGTGTCCGGGTAGAGTTCTTTCCATGCGCCCCAGGTCATCAGATCAACGGGAATAAGTTTCAAAGCAGATCCTGAGAGTTTCCCTTGAATTGCCTTGCCGGTAAGCTGCTGCCACCACGAACCCGTCTGTCTATCGACCATCACCAGGTTGGCTCTGTAGTTTGTGACCACATCGAACTGCAACACGGTCCCTTCAACTTCTGATTCAAAGGCAATCGCGGTATTGCAAATCGGACAGTAGGTCATCCCCATCGGCTTGCCGTTGACTTCGTCATTCACGATATGATGCCAGGCAAGCATAGTGAGCGGATACGCTCTACCTGTACCGTCCAGACTGATTCCCATTACAAAATCGCTATCTCTCATAGAAGCGTTGTCTGCCGAAGTAAAGGCAGGGTTGTCCAGCGATATGAATGGAATGGCTCTGGAAACAAGAAAAGCGGATACAACCGTCAATCCGACAACCACAACGAGAGTCATGGTTTCGATTTTAAAATCTCCCAGCCTGAAACGTCTTTTATCTTTCCATTGAATATAAAATGCGGCGGTAAGGACTCCGAAACTGAGGGCAATACCGAGTAGTTTGTTTTGAGTGAAATAGAAACCCAAAGTCACGCCTATATCGTTTACTCGGATCAGGGTTGGCAAGATAAAAGATGCTGCGGAAAGTAGTGAGAGTAAAACCGCAACAGCTAAAAGTGTCGGTCTTAATAATTTTCTCGCTTGGACTATCATGAGAGGCTAAAACTGAACGCCTGTGAACACGATCAAAATAATCTCAACAAACAGCTGACATCCAAACTCGTGGGGATGACTCTACCCCGTCAATGGATAGTTGCGGACCTTGGCCAGACTGACCCCAAAGATGAGCAGTGTGGGAATAATCAGACCAGCCAGTGCCTGCATCACCTGCCCGTTTACCCTGCTCTCCGATTCTTCGACGAAAGAATATTGAGGCAATTGATCGTAATCTTCAGCCCTTAATTTGTCTCAACTGATAAGCTGAGCCCTTCAACTCCTCCTCACCGTGCAATGCAGTGGCGCTCAATGCTAATCTTGACAGGCATTAAAAGCAATCCCTAGATGCATTCTATTTTTGCTGTGGTCGTGTGGAACTGGGGTAGAAGGAACTCAGCGGGAATCGATCCGAATAAACCGATATCGAGCCCTCTGCTCCGGTGTTCTATCCACACCGCCTCTATATTTCTGGGCCAGGGTCTCGAAAAGATCATTGATCAACTCCGGATCTTCCACCACGGTTGCCCGCCCCTTGTAGAGTTTGCCCTCTTCTCGACCTACTTTGAACCTGATGTTTGGATCCTGAAGCAGGAACTGCACCCAACGATTTTCAACACTGACGGCTAATGAATAAAAGGCTCCATCGTGAAAAAGACATGAGGCATAGACCGAGTAGGGAGCAGAAGGCCTCACCTCAAGTGTGACGATACGGGCCGGCTCGGTGAAGCTCCAGTCCTCAATCGGCTCGGTTATTTCCTCTCCCACCAGCCTCTTACCAGGAATTCGACCCCAGGGTTCACTGCGGTTGAGGTAAAGAACGAGGATAGTCCCGACCGTCATGATTAACACGACTGCTATACCTTTGAGCACTAGCTTGATCATGTCCTTCTCCCTCACTGTACGATGCAATGGCTCTCAATTCTAAATTTTGCGATGCCGTGAAAGCAATCACAATGGTCCTCTATTTTGGAATGAGTTGGAGTTGGGTTCTGGCGGGCACACTTCTACTTTGCGGCAACTGGAATCCTATTCAGACAGCGCAATGTTGTTTCACGATTGCCTCGGCTGCTTATTGGCGGGAGAGCATCGCCTGCTTGGTGAGATAGACGGAAACGTAGTTAAACCCCACCAAATTTTTGTGCTCCTCGTCCCAAAGACGATAGCCGAGGGACTTCAGACTCGACCACAGCGTGATGCATTTCACGGCCCGAAACATCGAGTAGGATTCGTGGCACTTCTGCAGGTTGTAGTTCGGAATTCGCGGGCTCAGATGGTGAAGGTGGTGAAACCCGATGCTACCGCTGAACCATTGGAGAATGCGCGGCAGCTTGTAGAAAGACGACCCCTCGAGTGCGTGTCGAACGTAACTCCACTCCTCGTGGCGCTCCCAATAGGTATTCTCGAACTGGTGCTGAACATAGAACAGCCAAACACCGGCTGAGCCCGCGAAAATCAGGATGGGTAGCTGAATCAGGAGGTATGCCTTGATCCCAATGGTCAGGCTCGCCACGCTCACAACACCCACCAAAGCCAGGTTGGTTCGCATCGTACTCCAACGTACGCGCGTGTTGTCGCCCGGGCGCCAGTAGCGGTAATAAATGCAGAAGAAGTAGAGGGGCACCACCCCGAAAAGGAAAAGCGGGTTTCGATAGGTCCGGTACCAGATCCGCTTCCAGCGCGACAGTTCCAGGTACTCCTGCACGGTCAGAGTCCACACATCGCCATTACCTCGGTGATCCAGATCACCGGCGGTGGCATGATGCTTGGCATGTTGATGACTCCAGTAATAGGAGGGCATGAAGGTCAACAGCCCGAAGAAAAATCCTAGTATTCGGTTGGCCTTCCTTGATTTGAAGAAAGAGCCGTGGCCACAATCGTGAAAAATAACGAAGTTTCTAATCAGCAATCCCGCCGACGGGATAGCGAACCCTAGCGTGATCCAATAGGAAACGTCGAGTGTGAGGTACATCACGTACAGTAACGAAAAGTACGGAATGATCGTATTTGCGATTTGCCGCAAACCACGAGCACGACTTGGCACTTCATATTTTGCGACGGCGCTGCGCCAGGATCGCCGACCATCTTTTGATTCTGCAGCAGGGATCACTTTGCAATAAATTCCTTTCTTGAAATCTGTGAATGGGCGAACATAACAGCTGTACATTGAAATTAAAAGCAAAATATCCACTGTCTGAGACGTTAGTCAACCTTAAGGAGGCGAACCCGGTTCCTCTACCTCCGGAAAACCCGTGACGCCAGGGAGTGTGCGTGATCAGAAACGGGCCTGGCGTCTGACCCCATTCCAGGTCTGAGATTCACTAGCCCGGCTGATGCATAGGTTCTCGTCACGAAGGGGGGTAGGGGCAAGTCGGAACAGTTAGGATGGCAAAGGCCTCCGGAAAGTGGGAGACACCTCAGGTGCCGAACAACTCGATTCCTAAAATAGCTCCTACTCCTAGAGAGGCTCCGTGGGACAGCAGCGCCTTCACCAATTCCGGCTTTCTCACTTTGCTTCAAAAGCCGAAACAAAGTAGTCTTGCCAACAAGCAAAATAACTGTGTCACTTCAATAAACGATTCATAGGAGGTAACACAATGAATCGACGCCGATTTGTTCAATCCGGCCTGGCCGCAGCCGTTGTGGCTTCCCTTCCCGCGAAACAAAGCATCGCTGCACTGCTCAACCTGACGACGGAGGTGAGTGCCGATGTTCCGGCGATTAGGGGGGATGGTGCCCAGGTCATTTTGAAACAGTCTGCAGTGCAGGATCTCAGCAACAGTCTGCGGGGCCAGCTCCTGCTCAGGGGTGATGATGGCTATGACAGGCACCGCCGGGTTCTCTATCCGGAGTACGACAAATACCCCGGCTTGATCGTGCGATGTGCCGGATCAGCCGACGTGCGTAACGCCATCAATTTCGCGCGGGCAGACAATCTCCTGGTTGCTGTGAAGTGTGGCGGTCACGGCGCCGCCGGCATGTCCACCTGCAATGGCGGCATGATGATCGATCTGTCACTACTGCGGAGCATTCGGGTCGATCCCATTGCTCGTACCGCCGACGTTTCGGGCGGCAGCCTGCTGGGTCATATGGATCATGACACGATGGCCTATGGCCTGGTCACTACGGCAGGCACCGTTTCCCATACCGGTGTGGGCGGTTTGACACTCGGCGGTGGATTTGGCCGACTGGCACGACGTTTCGGTCTGGCCCTGGACAATGTTCTGGGAGTCGACATCATCACGGCCGACGGTGAGTTTCGCCGGGCGAACAAGGACGAGAACCCGGACCTCTATTGGGGTGTGCGCGGAGGAGGCGGCAACTTTGGCATCGTGACGTCATTCAAATTCCGGTTGCATCCGATGCAACGCCAAGTGGTTCGCGGAAGATTTACCTTTCCCGGATCCGAGGCCAAAAGCGTTCTTAATTTCTTTGCTGAGTATTCGGAAAACGCACCGGACGATCTCTACGTCAGCGGCGGCATAGCTGCAAGACCCAACGGTCTCGGTGTCGCCATCAGTATCATCTATTCCGGACCGCTTGATAAGGCGGAAGACTTCCTGGCGCCGATTCGCAAAGCCGGCACAGTTACAACCGAAGATGTGCGGACATTGGATTACGTCTTCGTCCAGAAAATGGGCGACAACACGGATATCCGAAGTGTGGCCGCCTCCAAGTCCGGCTTCATAGAGTTCCTCACGCCTCAGCTTGTCGATGCCCTGATCGGTGGAATGGAACCGCATCCTGGCCGCAGCCACTCGGTTGCCTTTCAGCAATCAGGAGGTGCCATTGGTCGCGTAGCGGCAAATGCCACCGCCTTCCCACACCGGGATTCCAAGAGCAACATGCTTTGCGGCGTACGCTGGCCCTTCGGAGAAGAGGGCGGGGAACATAGGGCCTATGTCGAAGAATACTGGAAGAATATAGAACCCCACACGAAGGGGTTCTATACCAATGATATGCTCAAAGAATCACAGGGTACGGTGAACCTGAACTACCTTGGCAACTATCGCCGCCTGGTGGAAATCAAGAATAAATATGACCCGGGTAATTTGTTCCGCCGGAATGCGAACGTGCCACCCTCTGTTTGAAGTACTACAGATCCAAGGAAGGTAAGATGGGAAATCCGTTGTCACGTCGCATGTTTCTCCGCAGAGCCGCGGCCGCTTCCGGCTCTGTGATCGTCGGATTCGATCCACAGGCCCGCTTGTGGATCTTGCAAGGGCAGGCCCGACCTCAGAGCTTGGAGGACCTACCCGCCCTCGATGGAACCCTGGTTTACGACGATGCTTCCCGCCAGGCCTTTTCCACGGATCACGGAAATTACATCCGCCGCTGGCCACTGGCCGTGTTAAGACCAGGCTCGGTCAAGGACATCGTCCAGATCGTGAAGTACGCAAATCGCCATCAGCTCCAGGTCAGCATGCGAGGCCAGGGCCATTCCAGATCCGGTGAGACTCTGGTCGAAGGAGGGATAGTCATCGACTCGCGCACACTTGGAGCCATCGAAGTGATAGACGACGGGAGTGTGGACGCGGGGCCCGGTGCGTTTTTGGGAGAGGTCTACGAGGCGGTCTTCACCAAAGATCTGACCCTTCCGGCAATGCCGCTCTGTTCAGAGCTGTCCGTCGGTGGTGTCCTGAGCGCAGGCGGATGGGGTGGGACCAGCCACCGATTCGGCGCCGCGGTGGACAGCGTCCAGGAATTGGAGGTGGTCACCGGTGAGGGGAATCTAGTTACCTGTTCCCAAAACGAGCAAAGTGAGCTCTTTGAGATGGTGCTGGCAGGACTGGGCCAGTGTGCCCTGATCGTCCGGTCCCGAATCAGGCTTGTAGCAGCGCCCAGCCAAGTGGTCCGCTGGAACCTTCTCTACGACGACCTGGAGGAGTACCTCTCCGACCAGGAACTGCTGGTTCTAGACGGCCGCTTTGATCACTTGAGTGGTCAGGCGTCCAAGAATGAGGACGGCGGCTGGAGCTTTCGGATCCAGGTGGGGACGTTCCACGCCGCAGGGAAGGAGCCTGATTTGACGGCTCTGGAGGAGGGATTGAAATTTCGTTCCTCCTCCGAGAAGAACCGTGTTTCCTATCGGGACTATATCGCGCCTGAGACCGACAGAGCCGCAACCTGGGCGGCGTCGCGGTTGCGACGCCAACTCGGTGACCTGGTCACGTTCATACCCGGCCCGGGAGCTCGGGACCTGATCACGGAAATTCTGTCGGAGATGTCGAAGTCCGCTTATGGACCCGCGAGTTTCACTTTCCCGGTGCACAACCTGGCCCGCTTCCACCGCCCGCTCTTCAAACTCCCTGCCGGAGAAGTGGCCTTCTCTCTCTGGCTTTTCCCGCGCACGGTCCCGGCCGGAGACGCTTCGGCTCACGCCGCTTTGATGGCCGAGACCCGGAGACTCTTCGAGAAGATGCGTGCAATGGGAGGAAAGTGCTACATCGCCCATTCTTCGGTTCCTTTTCCGCCAACCGGGTGGGAGGAACACTTCGGGCCCGATACCTGGAAACGCCTTGCCGCCGCCAAGAACAGGTTCGATCCTAACCATGTCCTGACACCGGGTCCGGGAATCTTTGCCCCGCCTTCGCGTGTCTAGCGCCCCTCGACGAGAAGACCCGAATTCTTAAAAAGGGTGGTCGGGGAGGGATCAGCGGGAGTCCACCCGGAAATACCAGTTTTGCGCTCTCTCCTCTGCTGTTCTCTCCTGGAGACGAGGACTCGTCTGCTCCCTCGCTTTTTGAATCTCATTGACGAGCGCCGGATCTTCCACCCGGGTGGCCAGTACTTTGTAGATCTGGTTCTCCACCTTAAGCCTCAGGTTCGGATCTTCCAGTAGAAACTGGGTCCAGCGGTTTTCGGGGCTGATTGAGTTGAGATAAAGGACCCCTTTGTGTTGGTAAGCGCGGATGTACAGGGAATAGGGATCGGAAGGTCGTACCTCCAGGATGACCCGGGTGGACGGCTCCATGAAGCTCCAGTCTTCAATCCGTTCGGTGACTTCCTCTCCTGTAATCCGTCTGCCAGGGAGTTGAGCCCAAGGGTCACTGCGGTTGAGGTAAAGAACGAGGAACGTCATCATGATCAGGGCCAGACCCACCGCTATTCCCTGGAGTGTTCTTTCAATCATCTTCTCCAGGAGTATACTGGAATCCCCTCATCAAGATATTCATGAAAAGGCCAGGAGGAACTGCGGCATGGGGCTGGCGGGAAACCTCACGACTCTAGCCCGGACAGGAGCATCCCTTTGCTTGACCTCTCGCCATGGAATCCCTATCGTAGATAGCCGTTGGGGAGTGGAGCAAACCGTGAGATTGAATGTTCTAACGGCCGTTTGGTTGGTATCGCTGGTTCCTGCCGGCCTGATAGCCGCCCCTCGCTCGATCGTGGCTCAAAAGACCCAGCTGGCACCGGTTCTGGACGGTCGCGTCGACGAAGAGCAGTGGAGTCAGGCAGAGGCCGCCTCTGACTTCTTGCAGCAATGGCCCGTTCAGGGAGGCCCTGCCTCGGAGAGAACAGAGGTCCGCTTCCTCTACACCGAGGACTCCATCTATATCGGCGTCATCTGTTACGACTCGGAGCCTGACCGGATCGTGGACACCCAGAGCCGCAGGGACGGCGATCTGAACGATTCCGACTCCGTTTTGATCATTCTGGACACCTATCACGATGGACAAAATGGGTTTTTGTTCGGAACCAATCCCAGCGGAATCCAGTACGATGCCCAGGTTCTGAATGAAGGGGTAGCCGGAGGGCAAAGCAGCAGCGCGGGTGGAATCGGCCGTTCAGCCACCTCCACCACCCAGAGGGGTAATGTGTCCGCCTTCAATCTGAACTGGGATACGACCTGGGAGGTTGCAAGCAGTCGTACCGAGCGGGGCTGGGAGACGGAGATGGAGATCCCTCTCAAGTCCCTCCGCTTCCACGACAGCAGCGAACCCCAGAGCTGGGGTGTGAACGTGATGCGCAACATCCGGCGCAAGAACGAGCAGGTGTTCTGGTCGGAAATTCCCCAGGCTTTCAATATTTACCGGGTATCCCTGGCCGGGAGCCTCGAATCGCTGGAGATTCAATCTCCTCGCAACCTCAAGTTCATCCCTTACGGACTGGTCGGGGCTCAACGGGACTTCCTGATTTCGGATACGGACTTCAAGCACGACGTGGGGTTCGATGTTAAATATGGTGTCAGCTCGGCTATGACCCTGGACGTCACGGTCAACACCGATTTTGCCCAAGTTGAGGTAGACGACGAGCAGATCAACCTGACCCGTTTTCCTCTCTTCTTTCCGGAAAAGCGGGACTTTTTTCTGGAGAATGCCGGGACCTTCGCTTTCGGGACGCCTCGAGCGGTGGATCTGTTTTTCAGCCGCCGCATCGGTATCGAACAGGGATTCGAGGTACCCATTCGGGTGGGGGGACGGTTCTCGGGAAAAATCGACCGTTTTCAGCTGGGTGTTCTCGGCATCCAGACGGGAGAAAAAGAGGGTCTGGCCCCAGCGCAGAACTTCTTTGTCGGGCGCGTCCGGCGCGAATTCCACAAGCGAAGTAGTGTGGGATTCATTTTCACCAACCGGGAAAGTATGGGCGATCCTCAAGGCAAAACCGAGTACAACCGCGCCTGGGGGTCCGATCTCCAACTGGGCCTGGGTGAGAACTGGATTATCTCAAGTTATCTGGCCAAAACCTATACTCCGGATCTTTCGGGTGACGACTTGGCGGGTAATGTCTTCGGCGGCTATCAGAGTAACCTGTGGCGGATCCAAGCTTCCTATATGGAGGTCCAGGACAACTTTAATCCGGAAGTGGGCTTCGTCCAGAGAAGAGGGCGCCAACCCCGGTTGAGGATCTTCTTCACTCCCAGCCCGGAGAGTGGGCCGGTCAAGCGGTGGAATCCCCACTATGGCCTCACGCAGTGGTACGGTTCTGACGGGGAATTGGAATCGGAACGCCAGCACCACGACGTGGAGGTCTTCTTCAGAAGCGGGGCCAGTCTGTCGGTTGTTCTCAACCGGGACTTCGAATTTCTGCGCGTTCCCTTCGAGATCCACCCGGGCGTGTTCATTCCCCCCGGTCAGTACCGTTTCAACCAGTGGGAGCTCACGGCCGCCTCCGATCCGTCGGCATGGCTCTATGGGGATATGGCCCTCGGCTTCGGCAGTTTCTTCGATGGGGATATTGCATCCTACGATTTCATCCTGGGCTTCCGGACCGGTCCCAATTTCGTGACCGAATTGAACTTTGTGAACACTCAAGTGGATGCCGACTGGGGACATTTCAACACCAACCTGGGGCGCTTGCGTGTCAGCTATTCCTTCACCCCCTATCGATTCATTCAGGCCCTGATTCAGTACAACAGTCGCGATCAGCAGTTCAGCAGCAACATCCGTCTGGGATGGACCCAACCCAACGGAACAGGTCTGTACATCGTGTACAACGACAGCTACGCGACGCCCGGTGAGAGCTTTGATCCTCTAACGCGCGCCTTTTTCGTCAAGTACAGCTACCAGTTCGACTTTTAGCCGGGATGATGCATAGGTTTTCGTGACGAAGTGCCGCAGGCGCCCTTCAAGAAAGCCAAAGGAGAAGATGATCATGACTGACTCAAAACGAATAGCTTTGTATGCGAGAGTGAGCACCAAGAACAATGGCCAAGATCCGGAAACCCAGCTCATTGCCCTGCGTGAATACGCCAAAACTCGAATGGATCGTCTATTTGACGAACTCAAGGCTTATTCTGAGGGGGACATAGAAAGTGGAAGTGCAGGAAAGATTTCGCTTTCTACCCGGAGAAAAGCAAGAGACAACGAATAACGCACGGTTTAGCCAGAGTCACTCATCCCCTTCCTCGATCAGGAATGTTTCCAGGGATCGGATGTGCTCCTTCCTGGCCTGGAAATACCCGAGTGCGAAAATGACGCCAAAACCGCAACCTATGGCGTGGGTCCGGTAGCTCACTCCCACGGACAAACTGCTGGGGACCAGAACGATGAGCGCCATGCCCATAGCAACCAGGACTCGTCTTCTAAGTGAGTGGGTTCGCTCCACAAGGACATAGGTAGTCAGCCAGAAACCGACCATCAGGTAAACCACTCCAGAAGCTCCAATGAGTTGCGTGTTCTCCGAGTAGGTCAGAAGCGACAAATAGTTGGTCAGGGAACCGAGCGCCACGACAGCAACCGGAAACACCCAGAATCCAAAATATCCATAGAGCAGAAAGGTGAAGAGGGCAAAGAGGATGGCATTGGAGAAAAAATGGGTCAGATCAGCATGGACAGCAGTCGTCGTGAACAGTCTCCAATATTCTTGCTCTCCCACAACTTGAAGTCGGCTGGCAGCAAACAGATTCAGTAGAGATGGATTTCGCCAGCAAAGCAGTGAGACAAACAAAAGCACCATGACACTCACTAGTGCTATCAACAGGCTCTCTTCTCGAGGCTTCTGGGAAAGCAAGGTGCTCTTGATCCGGATTTTCAGGTTTTCCATCACACTCAGTTTGAAGAATAGTATCTCACGCCTTTGAAATCACAACTCTGACAGGGACTCTCACACCATCAGCACCAGCCCGAAAACATTGACACCAAGCAGTAAAATTCGAGTCCCAGGTGAGAGGGGTGCTGAGGTGAGGCAACCAAAAGAATTCTAACCAACGCTTAACCCACCGAAGTGGGTTGAGGTACTCCCATTGAGCTCCGGGGAAAAACTCCTAGCAGCACATTCTCTCACGCCGATGCAGACCTACCCGCCTGGGGATACTAAGCGCCTGATCCGTGAGGTGTCGGACGGAATGGGTTTGTTTGGGTTACCCCTTCCCTTTAACTACAGTGGCCCCACGTTTTGAGACAACGATTTCGTCAATCAAATCGTATTTGTTCTGGCGCTTGGCATAGAAGTCCCAGAGTTCCTCTCGTTCAACATCGTTGAGCACCGTCACCAGCGTGTTCCCATCGTGATCTTCGTCCAACCCACGGTCTATCTTCATCACCCCAACATCGGTCAGCACTAACCGTGAATGAAGGTCCAGGGGATCATCCTCGTCTTCCCACAAAAGAAACCTGACTTCACTGTGATCGGAAAGATTTTTTGAAAACTGCCGTTCGCATTCGTCACTGAACCATGAGCCCGCTGCATTGGCCTTCAGATGATATTCGAATCGAGACAAGGTTCTTCCTTTTTCGGCACACATCAGGAAGTGGCCGAGAGGGCGAGTCCATTTCCTTCGCGAAGGGTCAAAGTAAGGATCGACCAGAAGAACCTCTGTGCTGGCTTCGAGTAGCAGCTGACAGCATTCTGCAAGATCCTCCGCTTTCCTCTGAATTTGTCCACCTCGGCCAATCCTGATCAACGGGTGGGTCTCCTCTACATCGGTTGGAGAGATGATTTCGTCTCTTTTGTCCTTACTCTCGTCGGCGATAATGGCTTGAAACGGTTGACGTAAGTGCTCTACGAGTGCATTCTTCAGCCAGGTCAGTTTGGTGTTGTATGCCCGGTCAAAGTCGACAAGTTTATGGCGCCCGAATTGACGCAACCTCAAAGCAATCTTCTTTTTCTCGACATCTCCCAGATCTCCACAAGCTTTCAAGACCTCTTTTTCCCATTTCTCCGGAAAGCGTGAGATGAGACGGCCGTGCTCAAAGCCAAACCGGTTGGTGATGTCTTTAAAGACATCCCAACTGTCGAGTGCCGTCGGGTCAAGGGCATATTCCCGGAAGATCAAAACAGCTCCTCCTCCCGCTCTTCAAAGAACCCACGAGGCCAGCGATCGGTGAATTCTCCGGTCTTATCGATCCTCAGCGGGTGAACACGGACCGCACTGCCAGCGGGCTCCATAAAAATCACACCGACCTGATCAGGCCTGAGGGGGTGAACGTCCGCAGGCAGTGTATCCTCGCTGGTCTCGCGTATCCTGCGCAGAAGCCTCAGCATGAGGTGTTCACTGTGAGTCTCCAATAGAAAGAGGTTGTTGCCTTCCTGGATCTGAGCGATAAAGAGGTCGGCGATCTTGGATTGCAGTGCTGGGTGAATGTGCAACTCAGGCTGCTCGATGGTGACAATCTGGTCTTTGGATAACACAGCGGCAATAACGACCGGGATCAACTGGGAGGCACCCGTTCCCACGTCTCGTGGATTGAGCTCGCGGCCCGTTGTAGATTTCTTGAGCACCACGCGGGCCCGCTCGGGCATCTTGGAAATCAATTCCTCAGCCTCGGAGGGTTCTATTGCAGCTTCCGCGTCAAGCTTGGAGAGTTGGGGAGACTCGAATTCTCTGAAACGTTTGACGATGATTTTGTAGCCTGTATCCAGCCGATTGCCATCCTCTAACCATTGGTTAATTTCAATTTCCTTTTCCGGTGTTACGGTGAACAGTTCCTCCCAAACACCGAGGCCGGAGTATAAGCCAAATGTTGAAACAGGCTCGTCCTGCTCCAGAACCCTGGGAGGGCGAGCACGGAGGGGACCCAGGTACCGCAAAGACCGGAGAAGCTCCTGAACAACGAGTCCAGGCGTTATGATGCATCGGCCCAATAGGTCATCGTAACCTTCATCGAGTTCATTGCGGTGGTAGCCATCCAAATCTTCCTCATCTTCCTCGTGCCCTTCCTCTCCTTCGCCGAGGTCAGACGTTTTTTCACTGGCTGAAACAGTGTGTTTCCAGTCCGGAAGAGCACCAACGCATCGGGTATAAATGACGCCGGAACTTCGTGGCTCTGGAGGGTTGCCGGACCAGTTCCATTCCGAGACGTCATTAAGGATGCAATTGGAAAGCTCGTGAAAAAGGTTTGGCGATTTCCGAGACATCTCCTTACCGAAGATAGGATGCTGGGTGTTGAGAACCGTTTGGAGAAAATATGGCTTCAGGTTCATATACCAACGCAAGAACTGGTCCTGGTCCACGTTCTCGTACTGTTGGATGCGCTCAGAGGGACCCATGTCGGAGAGTTTGCAAAAAAAGTCGTCGTTCAAATCCACGCGGTAGGAGGCAAAATAGGGAACCGATAGAATCGGATCCCAGCGGACCGAGACCTTGAGCGATACCCGTTGCACCTTGCCCAAGCAGTCCAGACAGCTTTCTGACAATCCTACGTGGTGGACGACTCTAGGCTCAAATATAGGAGAACCAGACAGGGCATTCTCTTCAAGATCGATCTCCACAGCTACGGTAATAGGGAGTGTCAGATCGCAGTTGTGTACCATGTTCCGAAAGCCACCCAGATCGAGCGGCTCACCGAAGACCGTCACTTGATGTGGATTCGGATTGTGGTTCACGAAGATTTCTCGGGCGTAGAGAAGAGCTCCCATGACGGTGCTCTTTCCGGCGCTGTTGGGACCGAACAGAAGCGTGATCGGTTTGAACTCAATGCGTACAGGATCGCTGATGGCCTTGAAATTCTGGATGGTAAGAGCTCTCAGAGTTGCCAAGGTTCGTTGGTTCCGAAACTAGATTTGATAGCCGCAGGCCCAGTCGACATCGCCATCGAATAGGCTGGGACTCGTCAACCAAGAGTCATCATTCGATGAAATAAGTAAAATCTGCACGAACATCGACCTTTATACTCGCCCGGTCAGACTTTTCAGAGGCTTCAAAGAGGGGTCCAACGCTCCAATGCTGCCAGAATGATGGCAAAGCTTTTTATTCCAACGGGTTCTTCGAGTCCTCGAGATGAGAGGTAAGTTGTTCAGCCGCCAACTGGACATCAGAGGCCAGCCTATTGGCCGCTCTTTGGACTTTCTGGGCATGTTGAACGGTTAGTACACTGGCTGTCACCAGAGCTTCTTTTGCCCTTTCAAGGATTTCATTGAGGCTATCCGAATCACCCAGGTTAATCTCAAACAAGACGGAAACTTCCGGGAGCGCCTCGGCCATTGTGATCAGAAGACTTTGCACATCTTCCTCTTCCATACTCAGCATCTCTTGAGCAGCAGCCCCTGCGAGTTGAGTGGCCGCAACGGGGTCTTCGACCATCCAGATGTCCGCAAATAAGCCTGAGAGAGCGACGACTTGGACAACAGGCAGCAGTTCGGCTGAAATCTCCTCCTGGTCGAAGTCATGACTGGATCGAAGTGAAACTTCAAAGGTCTCTGGCAAATGCCAATGCTGGGCCAGGCGGGCGCCCACCTCCGCGTGGCCCGCACCCAGATTAGCCCTTTCCAGTTCTTCAAGACGCAGATGATCGTTCTTCGCCCCAACCAGCAAGTCCTCATACTGCTCGGGTGAAGCTGCTCTCAGAGCGAGCATACCGATATCCTGGAGCATCGCTGCAAGAAAAAGCACTTCCTGGTCGGGCAGCTTGGCCCACTGGCCCAGGCAGCGAGCGGCAACACCTGAGATGAGGGAACGACGCCAGAAACCGGAAAGAGCGGAAGCACCGCTCTCGTCTCGCAGCCCACGCACAATTGAAAAACTCAATGCCACGGTCCGTACAACATGGCTGCCCAGGAGCGACACGGCGTGCTCGAGTGTGGAGACCTGGCGAGAAAGAGCGTAATAAGGTGAGTTCACTATTCGCAACACTCTGGCACTCAGAGCGGGGTCTTTCCCAATGAGATCTGCCATTTTAGAAAGGTCCAGATCTTTTTTTTCACATAACTCAAGGATTTGAATGGCCACGCCAGGCAAACTGGGTAGAGTCTTAAAGTTCATAAGACTCTTTTGCATCACAGTATTCATTTTTACCCCCCTTTAAGCTGAGAGAAGCCCACTGTTCCCGAAAACTGGATAAGCTGTTGTGAGTTCCGGTGCCCAAATGATTTGTGAGGGCCAGACAGGGTGCGCTTTCAAATTCATGAGCAAGACCTAACCATCTATTCATATCGGTTAAAATCTGAAAAACTTAGTCCTAATTCAATCGTTAAAGCATTGAAAAAGACCTCTTCGGAGGGTGGAGTGGGTTCCTCGCGGGCACACTTCAGACACAACCCTCGAGTTTTACTGTATGAGCTCACTTGCGGTGGGGAAGGCGGTTCTAGTTGCCCTTTTCAACCCTCATTGTCACTGAATAAGCTGAGCTATCGATATTCTGATCGGCACGGGGGACCGGTCTCACCCCGATCAGCCCAAATATATAGTTTTCAACCACAGTGCTGTTCTCTGCAGGCGGGGTGGAAAGGCTAATATCCTTCTCCTTACCCGACACAGCAACTCGTAAAGACACCTCGGCGAGGCCGGCCCAGATACAGGTCACATCGATGGGACAGCGAGAATCCTCTAACACCTTCTGAAAGGTTACGGATATATTCTCAGCTGTAATTTGAGCTGTTTGATTTACAGCGAGTTCGAATTCCTCACCCAAGTTTGGAGTGTTGCTCTCCTGGGCAGACACGACACCAGAAAAAAGACACGCCCACACAACAATGGCTATTCCAATCGTTCTCGGCACCCAGCTCTTCATACTCTTTTTTTCCTTCTCTGTTCCTGGCCCGGACGATGCATTCACTCTTTACTGCAGCAACGACGCGGTCATCTGAGCGCAGTGAAGAAATCATCCGCCCTGCCGGTTATTTTCCAGGCCCCCAAATCTCGGATCAGACAGAGATGTCTTGAGATCTTTCCAGGGTGACGACACCACCCTTGAAGGCGGGCGTCCGGGACAACCTGTCGGTGCGGCGCGACACCAATCGATTGGCCTCCGGATAGTACATCAGCGCGTTGCCAGCCTTGATCTGCGGAAAGGGCCGTACCCGAATGCCGGACATCGACCCGATCTCGCTGCAAACTGTCACAGGTTCATTCTCTGTGAGACCCAAGCGTTTCATATCTTGAGGATTGACCAGGATAACATCCCGGCGTTCCTGACCACGGTACAGGTCTTCCTCTTCGTAGACCACCGTGTTGAACTGTCCCTCACTCCGTACCGTCATGAGACGCAGCTCTCCGACCTGGCCTTGCAATTCAGGCAGGTCATGAGGGATCAACACGGCGCGGCCGGACGCGGCGGGGAAACGAGGGGTGTGGAAGGTGCGACCCTCGATCTGGAATTCCTTTTTTGTCTTGTCGATCTTGCCTATCTTTTCAAAGCCGGGAATCACTTTGGCAATGGCTTCACGGATACGACCGGTGTTGCCCATGGACTGCCAGTCGATGGGTCCGGAACTGCTCAGTACCCGCCCTGCAATCTCAGCAATGATTTCAACTTCTGAGCGCGGGCCGTCGTGGCGTGGTGGACCACCGTCGCTCAGCCGAACAAAGTTGAACATCGATTCCTGGGTTGTCGGTTGTGGTTCCTCGTCGCGTGCCAATACGGGAAGAATCAATGTCTCTTCCGCCAGTCCGTGAGCATGCCCGGTGTTGAGTGTCGTGCTCAGGTAAACTTGCATATCAAGCCGTGAGAGGGCCTCGCAAGTATACCGGGCGTCGGGGTTCGAGCCGTACAAGTTACCTCCCAGACAGAATCCCATTTTCAAGTTGCCGGCATATGAAGCCTCGATACATCCCAGTGTGTCGAGACCCTCATCAACCGGAAGTTCCACGCCAAAGTGGTTCTGCAAACGTTCAAAAATCTTACTCTTCAGCCTGGGTGTCACTCCTACACTGCCCATGCCCTGCACATTGGAATGGCCGCGAATAGGCAGCAACCCTGCGTGGGGTCGCCCCACCATGGCTCGCATCAAGGCCAGGTTGGCAATCGCCTGCACATTCTGCACGCCATGGGCATGATGGGTAATTCCCATGGTCCAGCTGAAAACCACTTTCCTGGCCGCTGCGTACTTCTTTGCGATTGGATCGATCTCGGATTGTAATAGGCCCGACTTCGCGCAGATTTCGCTCCAGGGGATCTCCCGCAGGTGCTCGATCCACTGGTCATAATTTTCACAATGGGTGCGCAGAAACGGTTCGTCCTGTGCTTCCAGCTCATCAATGCGCTTGGCGATCCCGGTGAGCAGCGCCAGGTCACCTCCGACATGGGGTTGTATATAGAAAGTGGCGATCTTGGTCCCAAACAACATGCTGCGCAGGTTGCTGGGTACCCGAAACTCGACCAGCCCGGCTTCCCGCACGGGGTTGACCACGATCACGTCGCCGCCGCGCCGTCGCACACGCATCAAGCTGGTCATCATCCGCGGATGGTTGCTGGCCGGATTGCCGCCGATGACAAAAACCAGATCGGCGCATTCCAGATCCTCCAACAGTAGAGTGGCTGTACCGCTGCCCAAAGAACGGGTCAGTCCCACCCCGCTGGCCTGGTGGCAATAGTAGCTGCAGTTGTTGACATTGTTGGTCCCATACATACGAGCGAAGAGCTGCAGCAGAAAGCCCGCCTCATTTGAACTGCGTCCGCTGAAGTACCAAAAAGTTTGCCGGGCCGGAAGGCTCTTCAGTTTAGCGACGACCCGTTCCATGGCTTGAGGCCACCCTATGGGGCGATAGTACTTCTGGCCGTTCCTGTAAAGTAGCGGCTGAACCAACCGACCACACGATTCGAGTTCCCGGGGTGAAAGACTCCTGAGTTCCTCTACGGAGTAAGTACTCCAGAACTCCGGTTTGATTGCACCCTGCATGTCAGCGGCCATGGCCTGCAGGGATTTCTTGCAGACTTCGGGAAAGCCACCGATCTCGTTGACCATCCCCCCTTTTTGCCCACCCATGCCCAACGCACA
>CBDUTA010000014.1:0-19858 GCA_965369785.1 uncultured bacterium | reverse complement strand
GCCGTCTCCCCGCAGGCCGGGAAGAAAAAGAAAACGGCCAACAATAACAAAACAAGAAAGATGGGGTGCTTTTCTGTCTTGTGCATTTTCAGGTTACTCCTTCCACGTTACGAATCTGGTAAAGGCGTTATCGAAATAATGTTTCAGAGCTTGCGGCTCCGATGGGCCGCGAGAGGCGCAATTTGGATGAGTCGAGGGGCGGGAGTTCCGAAGCCAAAAGCGCCTGTTTTTCCAAATTGACGGCCCAAGCCACGGTCGACACCGGAGCGTTAAATTCCTCAGCATCGCTTTCGACGCTGATAGGGAGCAGATTTTCAACTTCCTGTTTGTGCAGAGATTCCTTTGGGTCAGGCATGTCGCTTTCTCTTTATCAAAGTAGTCATAGCGAGGAACAATCGGCGCTTTTTGTCGTCCGTGTTGATGCTGTGGTTAGGCCTCTACTTTTTGGTACATAGGGAAAATACAGGGTCATTGGGATGATCAGGGTGATCAAAATTAATTGCCATATCTGTAAATCCAAACTGCCTTAACGCTTTTATTATGCCATCTCGTGTTAACCATTTACTGACTGGTTTAGGGCCACCACAGAAACCTAACCAACCTGTTGGCGAACAATGTTTATCCTGATCAGCATAGTATCCTGGTTGTCCGCATAAGACGCAAGCTGAAGAAGAGACTGCCCCACAGCCTGAACCTTCCCAATATTTTTCCACCTTCCAGGAGTCACAAGCCGCCTTTCAGCGCATGTATGTGCGAGTCTCCCTCCGGGCTGGACAGACATGCTCTTTACCACAATGGTCAGGAAGTCTTCCGAGCGGGTGATATAACCGATCTCCAGTGGTGGCGGTCTTGAACCGATAGGAGCTCGAAATGGAAAAGAGCTTTTCTATCGCAACGGAACTAAAATGATGGGGGGGGCGTTCAGACGGAACCCACATTCAAGACTGAAAAACCGAGACCTGTGTTCGAAGGATCCCATATCTGCAGCTTTACGAATATGACATCAAAACATCGATGCACCGGGACTCCGGAGATGTCGGTTTTACTTGGACAGCAGAATGAGCCGGCGGAGTGCCGGTCCCCTTTGGAGAGGGAAATCATTAAAAGACCTCTCACGGCCCCGCCTCAAACACGATTGGGGAAGTGGTCAGAGGAAAGGTACGGGGACCGTATCCAGGGACCGGCAAACCCAATTATACTCAGCCGCACGAAGCGCTGTGAACTGTCAAAGTTGACAGGGGGACCTACAGGCTAGACGGACTGCTCGATGGCGGTTTCGCTTGGGTGATTCGACAAGGGCGAGCACTAGAATCCCTAACCAGCCAATGACAGTGAATGTCGTAGGTGCGGATGTAACACCATTAAATCTGCGAGGCACTTCACACCGGCAGGTTGAGTCAGTTTTCCTCAGCAGGGAAAATCTCTTGGCCCCCTCTGTGCTGCCTCCCGGGATAGAAACGGATGCAAAGGGCGGGGAGCACGACCATGTTCAGAAAAGCAGAGCTCAGCAGTCCTCCTAATACCACGATGGCTAGAGGAGCCTGGATTTCGTTCCCTGGCTGATCTCCGGCTAAAGCCAGGGGAATCAAGGCCAAACCTGTCGTCAACGCCGTCATTAAGATGGGACTCAAACGTTCCATCGAACCCTGGTAGATGGATTCGAACAAAGACTTCTCTTCTTTGAGGAGATCCTCATAGCGGGAAACCAGCAAAATTCCATTGCGGGTCGCAATACCCACCAGAGTGACAAAGCCCACCATCGAAGCAATACTCAGGACTCCTCCACCGGCAAAAACCGCCAGGATTCCGCCGATGAGCGCTAAAGGAAGGTTCGCCATCATCAAGCCGGCCAGACGGAAGCTGTTAAAGGCTAGATACAAGATGAAGAAAATCGCCAGCACTGCCAGGATCGACAACAGTCCGATGACTTGGCTCGCCTGTGCTTCACTTTCAAACTGGCCTCCGTACACAATGTAATACCCTTCGGGAAGCTGTAGCTGAGATTGAACGGCGGCCCGGATGTCGTTGACTGTCCCCCGCAGATCCCCACTCGCCACGTTACACTGAATAACGATCATGCGTTGAACGTTTTCCCGACTGATGCGGTTGGGACCTGAATCCACCCGCACGTCAGCCAATTCCATGAGAGGAACCACAGAACCATAGGGGGTATCGATCTTGATGCGCTGAATCTGTTCGGCACTGGACCGGGCCTCCTCGTTGAAGCGGACCAGAAGATCGTAGGACTGCTGTTCCTCCAGGATCTTCCCCACGACCTCTCCATTTAATCCGATGTCAACGACTTCCGACACTCCTTCAAGAGAAAGGCCATAGCGCCCGATAGCCTCCCGATTCAGACGAATCTGAGTCTGAGGGACATGAGCTTGCTGGTCCACCTGCAAATCGACAACTCCGGGAATGGATTCCATGACCTGCCGGACCGATTCCGCCAAGGTCCTGAGCCGCAGCAGGTCCGGTCCAAAAAGCTTGACGGCCACAGCTGCTTGAACTCCTGAGAGCATGTGATCAATTCTGTGACTGATGGGCTGCCCGATATTGAACACAGCACCTGGAATAATCGACAACTGATTTCTCAACGAGTCGAGAAACTCTTCTCGTGAGCGATCCTGGAGTAGAAAACGCACCTCCATCTCAGCGGCATTCACCTCCATTGCATGCTCGTCCAGTTCTGCCCTTCCCGTTCGCCTGGCAGTCGACAGCACTTCCGAGTTGGACAAAAGGATCTCTTCGGCCAGTGTACCCAGCCGATCCGATGCTGCTAGAGAGGTGCCGGGAAGGGTCACCAGGGTCAGGGTCAACGTCCCTTCATTAAACTCAGGAAGAAAAGTTCTGCCCATAAAGGGAACCAGAATGAGCGCAGCCAGGACAAGACTCACGGAAAGGGTAAGGACAGGCAGCGGACGCCGAAGAGAGAACCGGAGAAGGGGTGAATAGGCAGATTTAAGGTTGCGGACGACCCAACTGTCCTCTTCTTTTCCCAGCAGAGAGTCTCCGCGCAATAAATAAGAACAAAGAGCGGGAGTGATGGTGAGTGCGACCACCAGAGATCCAAAAATCGAGATCATATAGGACATTCCCAGGGGTCTGAGCATTCTTCCTTCAAGACCGCTGAGCGCGAAAAGGGGAACAAAGACCACGATAACGATGAAGGTGGCAAACATGATCGGATAGCGCACTTCGCATGAGGCCTCGAAAATGACTTGTCTGGCCGGCATTCGCTGATCCGGAGATCTCTGCCAATTTTCACGAAGTCTCCTGAACACGTTTTCCACATCGATGATGGCATCGTCCACCAGAGCTCCTATAGCAATCGCCATTCCACCCAGGGTCATCGTATTGATACCGATGTCAAAGAGCCAAAAAACGTAGATGGTGAAAATCAGAGAAAGTGGAATGGCCACCACAGAGATCAGTGTGGTCCTGAAATTAAGCAGGAAAAGGAACAGGATCACAATAACCAGGAACGCACCATCCCTCAAAGCTATCAAGACATTGCTCACTGCTGCTTCGATGAAATTGGATTGACGAAAGATCAGTCTTTCGATCTGCAACCCCTGTGGGAGAGTCGCCTCGATTTCATCCAGAACTTCATCGATCCGATCGGTGAGCTTGAGTGTGTCGGCGTCGGGCTGTTTCTGAACCGTCAGGATCACCGCCTCCTGAGCGTTCACCGAGGCCACACCTCTTCTTACCTTCGGCCCAATGCGAACGTCGGCCAGCTGTTCAAGCCGTATCGACGGGATGGAGACACCCGCTACCGGAGTCTTCTTCAACTGCTCGATATTTTGAATTCGACCGAGACCTCGGATCAGGTACTCTCGACCGGATTGAACGTAAAAACCGCCGGAGGAATTTTCACTCGCGGTAGTCACCGTTTCTACGACCTGGTCTAACCGGACTCCATAGTGGTGCAAGAGGTTGAGATCCAAAAGGACCTGGTATTGCCGAACCTCTCCCCCGATGGGCACCACCTGAGATACCCCGGTCACCGAGAGAAGCCTCCGGCGTATGTTCCAGTCGGCGATTGTTCTCATTTCCATCAAGCGGTCGGAAGGGCCGGTCACGGCGATCAACATGATCTCACCCATAATCGAGGAGATGGGAGCCATGATAGGAGCTGAAACACCTGGCGGTAGAGTATCCGCCACCAGTTGAAGCTTCTCGGAAACGATCTGCCGAGCACGATAGATATCCGTACCCCAGTCAAACTCAGCCCACACAATGGAAATGCCTATACCGGAGACGGAACGGACACGACGTACCGAAGTGGCACCATTGAGGGAGGTTTCGATGGGAAAAGTGACGAGTGTTTCCACCTCCTCCGGTGCCATGTTGTGAGCTTCAGTGAGAACAGTGACCGTGGGAGCGGTTAAATCTGGAAAAACATCTATGGGCAGCTGAAAGGCGAGATACAGACCTAAGATGAGGGAAATGGAAGCCGACACAAGGACGACCATGCGGTTCTGAAGAGACCAACGTATGAGCGCTTTCAGCATGTCAGTGAACGTGGCCGTGAGCCGCAGCACCTTCGGCAGAACGAGAAACCAAGGCGATTTCGTACCCTCCCGCCACCACGACTCGCTCCCCCGCTTCCAAACCATCCAGGATCTCAATCCATCCGCGATCCTCTATCCCGGTCGTCACAATCCGTCGAAGAAACGACTCTCCCCCAACCTGGACGTAGACAATATCTTTATTTTCTTCCAGGAAGACAGCTGATTCAGGTACTGCCAGAGTTTCTAAAGCCTGTCCTGTCCCAATATCCAGGCGGGTGAGCATTCCGATTTTCAGTTCGCGACGTGGATTACTGACTTCCCAGATCACGGGAATGGTTCGCGTCTCCGGGTCAACCACTTCTCCGACCGCGACCAGACGACTGCTCTGCAACTCAAGACGGGTCTGACGGCCAGAGAGCCTTACGGTTGCACCGCTTCGTGGCCTGATCTGTGCAATATCGGACTCATAAACCTCTCCCCGCACCCAGACCTCGGAAAGGTCAACGATTTGGTACAAAACCTGTTGAGCCTCGACAAAGGCACCTGAAACAGCGTGAATGTCGACTACGGTTCCGGAAATGGGCGCTTCCAGGGGGATTCGTGTGCCCAATTGTTGCACACTTTGACCCTGTTCCTGAATGCGCTCCTCTGCTTCCTCCAAGCTCCCTCGAATCTTTTCCGCCGCTCTCAGCGCAGCCTCACGGATCTCGACTTCGCTTCTACTCTCTTCCAGACGATATTGCGGAACCGCCTCCATTTCAAAAAGTCTTTCCACCCGAGCCAGTCCTCGACGGGCCAGCTCTAGCCGAGATCGTTCCTCGGCCAGAGAGGCTTCTGAGCTGGCGATGAGCGTCTTCAACTCGACAAGTGCGAGACCCGTTTGTACCTGGTTGCTGCCGATGCTGCTTTGTGCATCAGGAGGTGGGACAATCCATCCCAGCAATTGTCCTCGCTCCACTTTCCCTCCCAGGAGGGGAATCCCCGAAGGTGGCTCGATCAAGAGACCGCTAATAGGAGGGAAGACAAGAGTACTGTGACTGGACTTGGCGATGACCTCACCCGTAGCTTGCACAGAGCGCATCAGGGATCGTGTCTCGACGCGGGTTGTGGCAAAGGGCAATCTCCACTGCTGCTCCTTCAGGTAGGTAATCACATCCCCGTCAGTTTCCTCCTGAACTAAGAGCTGGGCAGGATCGACGGAGACGTCATGGACGGTGAGGGGATCAACTACGATCTCTCCCGAAAGAGAGTCATTCATGACTTCGACGATCATCTTCAATTGATCCGGGCTTTCAAAGATGACTTCAGGCACAAAGATTCCAGGTACCTCAGGATTTCCCATGGTGACCAACTTAACCAGTTCCTGTCCTTTCATGAAACGCACCATCACGGGTCCCTCGGTCACGGGTTTGGACTCCTCCAGTTCGGTCAGGTGAATAGCGAAATTTGCCGGAATCTCTGCTCGAAGAAGCGGATGCTCCATAAAGAGTTCAAACTTGTCCGTCCATACCGTGACTCCAAGAGTGGGCTGATCTTCACTGCCCACAAGGTGGGTGTGTTCTTCGCCCCCTTCGTGGGTATGAGTCACCTCTGTTGTGTTTGCCGGAAGATCCCCTGATGCGGTGTTGTTGCAGCCGTAGCTCAGCACCCAAAGTGGAGCAAGACAATACCAAAACCTTCTTAGCCTCATTTTTGTTATCAATTGAGGTTACCTCCGACTGCTGTTTCCAGGGCTACACGGGCACGCTTCACCTGGTGAAGGAGCTCGTAGTAATCCATTGATGTATCCAACTGAACACGCAGCGCATCCAGGTAATCCAGCAAACTCGCCTCTCCTTCCAGATAAGACTGGCTGGTGATTCTGGCAACCTGATCGACCTGGTCGATAACCGACTGCTGAATGCGCTCCACATTCTCACGGTGAGTCACAAAGTTTCCAAAGGTACTCTCAACCTCCCTAATAATCTGTAACTCTTTCCAGGTCACTAAGTTCTGATTTCTCCTGGCGTTTGCTGATTCTTCCGCTATCCTGCCCTGATTCCGATCAAAGAGAGGAAGAGGCAGCTCAACACCAAAAAAGTAAGAGTCTTGACCAAAATCTCTCTTGTAACCTCCCCCGACCGTTAAGTCGGGAACTCTTTGGGCTTTCTGAAGGACCACGTTGGCCTGGCTTTTCTGGACGTCCACCCTCTGGACGTCCAGGTCGGGTCGAGCTTCTAATGCCAGTTCCTGGAGCTCCTTCAGTGATTTGTCCATCGCCTCAATATCCTCGGGGAGCTCAAGCTTTGGTTGTGTCGGATCGGTCCAGACAAGGAGTGTCGCGAGTTCATTCCAGGCCTGAGTATAATCAACTTGAGCCTGGGTAACCGCGGTGAGATAGCGCAGGACTTCCCCGTTGATTTTGAGTTGGGACAAACCTGAAACATCTCCGGCTTCAAGACGCTGCTGGTGAATGTCCCTCAATTTTTCATAGGTGCTGAAGAGATCCTCGGCGAGCTCCTGCCTTCTCTGGGCATAGTGTGCTGCCAGAAAGACGCGTTTTACTTTGGCCTTTCCCAGTCGCAGCACATTTTCAATCTCGAGTTCCCTGGCATTCAGGTCGAGTCTGGCGACTTCCCTTCGATGGCCTCTCTTTCCTCCCATTTCAAACAGTTGACCTGCCCCAAAATGAAATTCCTGGTCCTCCCAAAAGCTGGCCTGGGAATCTCCAAAGGGAAAACCCTCCTGTTCGAAGTTTAAAGTCGGATTGGGCCTGACTCCGGCCTGATTGAGTCTTCCCCGAGCCATCTCGATTTGCTCTCGAGCCGCCTGTAGGTTGGGATTTCGAGTCACGTACATTTCCACGGCCGTTTCCACATCCAGCTCGGTCTGGGCTAGACCTTGGCTGCCAGCCAGAGTGATCAGTTGCAGCAATAGCAACCCAATATTCTTCCTTTTTAAGAAAGCCATCCCACGAAACTTTCAAGTAGATGATGAATGGAATCGTAGCCGAACAAAAGCGTAACAAGAATCGTCACGGTAACCCACAAAACAGGATGGCCACCGCTTTTGTCCTCTGATCCGCCTGATAACAATGAGTGAACTCTATACTCCACACTGCAAATATCTGTTGCGGAATAGGCGAGGACAGCACCTTGTGTTCTGAAGGTGGCCAGGGCTTCTTGGAGTTTCAAGATGGCCTTCGCTACCCGCGTTGGCCTGAAGCCACTCCGAATCGAAGCACTATCGCACTCAACCTCTCTTCTCATTTCCCATCTCCGAAGAATCAATCGAGCTCCCGGCAGCCAGGATTCACAAATCCGCAGGACCAACATTCGAAGTGGGTCTTTATTCCTGGCATGCTCGAGTTCGTGTGAAAGAACAATCGACATCTCCTCTTGGCTGAGTTTGGCCATAGCCGCGAGGGTCAGATAGGAACGAGGTGCGAACAAGCCCGCCGTAAAAGCAGCTGGCAAAGCACTGGGAAGAACTGAAACCTGGCCACGATCGTCGGTTAAGGACTGTGAGAATATGGCACCAGCCACAAGTCTCCGAGTGGACAGTGTCAGTCGATAGACGCGGGCACCAGATACAAACGCTGTGACGAGTCCCAAAGAGAGAATGCCCCAGAAAATGAGTCCCCCGGGTGGATTATGGGAAATGTGACTGAAACACAAATGAGGATGTCCTTGATCTTGCAAGCAGTGATCGTACAGATAGCGAGCAGAGGTCAACCAGGCAAATACGACCGAGAACAGAATCAGCAAAGATCCCAGGCTGAGGGGTAAAACTCCCAAAGTGAACCAAAAATTGCTAGAACGCCGGGACAGGCTAGCCTTGTTCAGAGTAGATAGAGTTTTTAACAGCAGGTACTGGATGAGTGCGGCAACCCAGGCGACACAGAATCCAATGACAATGGCAGAGGATAGGAGGTAAAGGATCGAGTTGATGCTCATGATCCCTTCCGGTTCAACAAAACTCTTAGCTCCTTCAGTGAGCCTTGGTCTTCCGAGAGCAGATCAACAAAGGTGCTGAGAATAGGACGCCCCTTTTCTTTCATCAAACCTGCCAGAACGTCTCGAGTGATCCGTTCCGTGAACTCCTCCTGGCTTATCATGGGCTTATAGAAAAAAGCCTTCCCCCGACGTGTGCGGGTCACAAGTCCCTTCTGATAGAGCCTCTGTAGAATGGTAGCTATGGTCGTATAGGCGTGTTTCTTATCCGGTTCGAGTGCATCCAGTACATCTTTGGCGGTGCAGCCACATTGGTCCCACACCACCTTCATCACCTTGCTTTCTAACTCTCCTAATATCTGACTGGTCCCCTGCCTTGAGGGTCGAAAAGTGAATTGCATGAATTCGAGTGATACTACAGCACGTAGTAAGATCATGCAACAGGAAAGACACAGAAATACAGAAAACTTGAGACCCGAACTCCCGGAATCCCTACTTAAAATACCTGGGAGGTCGAAACGGATAGACATTGTGAGCCTATCGAGGTACATTTAGGAACAACTTGGCGGCTGACTTTCTAAAATGTCTACTCAGCGATGCTTGGAATAGGAAGCCAACTCAGCCCTTCTTGGAAATGGTCTTTTTTTAGGGAGTAAAACTTTTAAGGAGGATTTAATGATGCAGACAAGCAAACTCGCTTCACTTCTTTTAACCTTCATTCTTTTGGCGACCTTCTCGGTATCCCTGTTAGCCCACGCCAGTGTCAATCCGCGGACCGCTCCGGCAGGAGTGCATCACATGCTCTTTTACGTTCGGGCTCCCGTTGAACAGGCGATCCCCGTGATCGAACTGGGCTTTGAGGTCGATGAAGAATGGCGAAACAACGGGGGCGACGTCAATTCCTTTCAAGATATCCCTGGCTGGACTCTTCATGTCGAATTTGACGATGATGGGAAAGTCGAGAGATTCTTCTGGACCGATGGTGAGGCTCCAAGAGAAACCTTTCAGATGATTAATGTAAGCATGAACGTGCCGGAGAAGCCAGGTGAGTACCCTTTCAGGGCCTGGCAGAAATACGCCGACGGCAAAGTGGTCCGATTCAATGAGGCTCGAGGTGAGGGCGTGGAGTTTCCCTATCCCATTGTTACCGTAGAAAGCGCACCCATCCTGACAGCGGGAATCGTCCAGAGCGGTTCCATTGCGATTGCTCTTTTTGCACTGGCCATCTCCTTACTGTCGTTCAGGGGCCGCAGGCAGCATACTTGATCGGGGGACGCTCTCGGTTCCGTCACCTATCGGAGTTGGGTGACTTGTATCGAAGGACATCGAAAGGCTGGAGGGAGAGCATCAGCCCAGCCCGGAAAAGCTCGCTTGAAGTAATCCGGGCTAGCAAACAGGGCAGTAAATAGTCGCGCTCCCAACAAACGTTAGTGTATTTATGAAAGGGAGTACTTAGGAGGGAGGTTTGCCATGAAACGTTTGAGTATTCTGGCAACCATCACGGCGAACCTACTTTTATGGTCCGTGACGGGCCATGCCCAAAGCTCGGCGCCCAAAATCTTCGTCTTTGATGCCCACATGCACCCCATGGCCAATGCCTATCGCGGTGGATGGAACGTCGGAGACCCCAATGATCCTCAATTCTCGCTCTCCATGGCCCGGCAGGGTGGACTGGGAGCCGTCTTCGCCAACACCTCCGTTGACGAGTTTTACTCAGTCAACCACATTGCCATCAAAGAAGTCTTAAGACAGTTTGATCACATGTATCGACAAGTGGTGCTGTATCCCGATCAACTCGGGATAGCCAGGGATGCCGACCAGGTGCGGGCCCTTCAGAAGGAGGGCAAACTGGCGATCATCCTGTCGATATCCGGAGGCAGTGCTCTGGAGAGCGACTTGGCAGCGCTACGGATGCTGCACGAGCTTGGCCTGCGCCTCATAAGCCCCATGCACTTCTTCAAAAACAGCATCGGGGATATTGCCATATCCAAGGAAAACAATGGCAAAGGGGGGGGGCTGACCCCATTCGGACATGAATTGGTAGCCGAGATGAACCGACTGGGAATCGTCATTGATCTGGCTCACGCTTCGGAGCAGACCAGCAGAGATATCATTGAAGCCAGCACTCAGCCGGTCATCAACTCTCACGTGGCCGTTGAAGCTCTGGTGGATGCACCACTGAACTGGAATGATGAATTGATCCGATTTCTGGGTCAAGAGGGGGGACTCATTGGCATTCCCTTCATACCCCAGGTGATCAGTGCGGCGTATCACGAGAAATGGCCGCCCAGAAGAACAGCGACTCCCAGTTCCAGAATCACCGAAACGGATCCCATGGAGTATATGGGGGATCCTGCCAAAATTTATGATTTCATCAGAGAACAAACCCGGGGAGGCGGGTCATCACGTGCCGAACGAGCGCGCCGTCAGCGAGCGGATCTTCCTCCACTTTCTGACTACGTTAAGCATATTGACCATGTGGTCAACCTGGTGGGGATCGATCATGTCTGCATCAGCACGGATTGGGGAGCCACTATCACCTCGGCCAAAGGGATTGAAAACGCAGCAGAATTCCAGAACGTGGCCCAGGCCCTCCTCGACAGCGGATACAGCCAGGAGGATGTGGCTAAGATCATGGGGGGAAACCTGCTGCGGGTTTTTGATGAGGTGGTGAAAAGCGCTAATTGATGGTCTCAAGGATGCCGGGGCTAATCGGGTCAGCATCGAAGTGGGCATCCACTCGGACTCGGACGCCCGATTTTCTGCCCGTACTTTCGAGAATCGCGGCTGCCAGCTTGTCTCCCATCTTGTCAAACTTATAAAACTTCCCGTCAACGATAACGCCAAAGCCGCTTTTCGCGCAGCTCTCTTTCAGACAACACGACACTAGATGTGCTGTCGCCTCATCAGGGGATTTGGCCAAGCGTTTTCCACAAGTTGCGTCGATCAAGATACCCACCTTTCTATCGTGGGCAAAGACACTGCTGCTGAGAATCAACAAGGTGCAAAGGACGACAAGTGTTGCATTCTTCATTGAGATCTTCCTTTCCTGAATTTCTAAAAGGGGTGAGCCGGATCATTGATCGTCTTCATCTTCTATATTCTACAGGAAGTTTCTTGCAACTCACTGCGGAATCTCCGAAAAAATGGGTGCTATCCCAAGTTCCACGGGGATCTGAGCGGGGACCCGAGCCAGGAAATCCCTGGTAAAACGCTCGGCCTCCAGTAATCTCCCGGCTTTTCGGGAAGCTACAGCCTTGTAAAAACTCAGGCCAGCAAAAACGTACTCCAGGTGTTCCTGGGAAAGATCACTCAAATAAGGATCTTCTTGTGGGGGAAGTTGTGCGGCCAACTGAGTATAGAAAGCGATCAACGAATCAGAGGTGAACCAGATTTCCTCTCCGCTTTTTTCCTCTCGATGAGTCCTGGGAGACGAATATTCGATAAGGGGACGGTCGTCAGTGTTGACTCCGTAATTGCCCAATATCCCAGGATTCTCGGAAAGGTTTCCAGCATAGAAAAAAAGCGGCAGGCCCTCCAGCACTTTTCGATCGGTGTTGGTCTGAACTTGACTCAAGTGGCTGACCTTTCCCAAAACGCGCTTCGGATCAAGTGGCCGTCGTTCATTTTGACCTATGAGTACAGCAATGGGCGTGGTGGTAAAGAAATCACCTCGCCATAGCGTCACCTGGCTGAAAACCTCCAGCATCGTCCTGGCTATCACAAAGAACTCGTCCCGCGAGAGTTGATAGAGGGGCAGCCACTGGGCAAAGAGGCCCCCTTCATTAAGATGAGACTGGACGCTCTGGAAGTGCTCCCGTGTGTAGAGAAATCCAACACCCCTTCTCCAGGGGAAAAAGAGATCAGCGATGATCACGTCGTACTTCTCTTGAGTGCCCTGCAGATAATTTCTCCCATCTTCGGCAATGACCTCTACTCGCTCATCCTCAAACAGCCTATTGATAAATTCCCCGAAGTGTTTCCGAGAAGCCAGGATGACCTCGGGAATCAATTCACAGATGACCACTCTTCGGACAGGGTACTCCAAAGCTGCTCCTGCCGTGATGCCGGTTCCCAGACCCAGGAAAAAAACCGACTGAGGATTCGGGTGAAGGGTCAGGGGAATGTGGGTCTGCGTCTTCTCGCGCTGGGCCGAGCCCGATCCTCCCAGGGTGTAGTAATTGTTTACTTTCATTCTCAAATCTCCGCCGCGGTCAATGACAGCCACGGTCCCAGAGCTACCCTGCCACACTTCCAGCAGCATTTCCTTTTCCCCTGGGTTGACCCGAACCAGGGGTAAAGACACAGGATCAAAGAAGGTCACCAGAAAAATCAAGCCGGCTGCCGGGGCAGCACGAAGGGCGAACGACATCCTGGAAGTGCCGTGGACGACCAAGATTGCCAAAAGAAGATAGAGGAGAGCGACCCATCGGATACTCCCCCACAGTCCCGTGAAACCAATCAGCCAGAACCCAGCTATCAATGAGCCTGCTACAGCACCGATGACGTTGATGGACATCAAGTAACCGATGATTGAGCTGGCGCTCTGACCCGTCTTCTGCGCAATTCTCAGTAGAAAAGGGAAAACGCTTCCCACAAAAACACCGGGGACCAGGATAACCATCCCAGCGTTTTCAAAGATGGCCCGCATGTAGTCGCCCCACCCTGCTTCGGCGGCCAAGTATCTCAATCCGTCGGTCAAGTGGTAAAACAGTAAAGGAGACAAAGCCACCAGGAGCCCGGCAAGGCTGAGCAGACCACTCAACGCAAGCATGGGACGGACGTTCAGCCGGCAAAGCGCGTGGGCAAGCGTTGAACCCAAAGCCAGGGCGATGAGAAAAGTGGTCAGAATGGCTGAAAAGGAATAAACCGAATTGTGCAAGACTTGTGAGAACATCCGCGTCCAGAGTACCTCCAGAGCCAGGGCCGCAAACCCTGAGGCAAAAGCGAGCACTCCAATCAGCTGAGCTTTAAAGGGCATCTCCACTTCATAAGCGGCTGGACTCACATCCGTATTCTGGGCCATCGTGAACCGTGGTCCATTCCGAGTCAGGAGATAGGCCCCGCAGGCAATGACCAGGTTGCCTGCAATAGCCATGAAATAGGTATTTTGAAATCCCAAAACAGAAGGGAGGTAGAAGCCAGCGACAAAGGCACCCAGGGCAGCACCCAGGGTATTGACCGCGTAAAGAAGGCTTCCCATTTTGCCCAATTCGTCTGGGCGGCGAATCAAGCACTGCCCCATAACGGGCACGGTGCCCCCCATAAAGAAGGAAGGTAGAAAAAGCACGCTCGTAGCCAGCAAGAATTTAATCGTCACCCATAGCGCACGGTTGTCACCAAAGGCTCCGAAAATAGGGCTGTAGAGGAAGTGGTACAAATCTGTGAGGAAAAAATAGAGAGATGCGGAAGCAGCGATTCCCAGTTCCAAGCCCGCATAGACCTTTAAAGGTGTTGCTAGAGAGCCTGCTCTTCTACCCCAGAAGTAGCTTCCGGCTGATAAACCCAGGAAGAAAACTGCCAGAGTGGTTGCGGCGGCATAGGAGCTGTTGCCAAAGAGGAGCCCCAGTTCCCGAACCCATAACACCTGGTAAATGAGCCCCAGAGATCCGGAGGCGAAAAACAAAAGAAGGAGCAATAAGGGACGATGTTTTGCTGAATTCTTCGGAGGGTGGACTGAGGTCATGGAACCTTCTATTGTAGGCAATTTTCTCCGCATGGTATCTAGCTAAAAACAAAACATCCGTCCACTTTTCATCCACCTAGTTGACCAGTAATCGACGTATGAGTCTTGAGCTTGCCAACGAGATAGATCATCCTGGCCCGGAGATAGGACTAGCTACTAGCCGAGATTTTGTCCAAGCGTTGGGCTGTTGTCCACCTGATCCGCTTTCAACTCCAGCGGCCTGCGGGTGTCGAGCACGAGGATCGGTCGGCCACTACTCCTCGGCTCCAGCCTGCTTGAGCAGTTGGGCGATATGAGAATGACCCTTTTGGCTGGCCACCATCAGGGCGGTGTGGTCCTGCTTGTCCTTGGTGTTGATTTTGACCTGGGCTCGGAGGAGAAGCTCGACGGTGGGAGTGTGACCCGAGCTGGCCGCCATCATCAGGGAGGTGCGTCCCTGTTTGTCCTTGGCGTCAGCATTGGCTCCTGATTCTAATAAGATCATGGCGGTTTGGGTGTGACCGGAACCGGCCGCCATCATCAGGGCTGTCTGTCCCTGGTGGTCCTTGGTCCTCACATTGGCGCCTCGATCGAGCAGGACCTGTACCGTCTTCAGGTGACCTTTCGATGCCGCCATCATCAAGGGTGTTGAACGACTCGTAGCGTTAGATCGTTTGACTCCCCCCAGGAATCGAAGTCCCGTGCCCACTGCTCGCAATATCGAGCGGGGGATGGTGCTGTTCTGCCTGGCGTCCACATGGGCACCTCGATCGAGCAAAACCTTGACCGTGTCCGCATGACCTTCACTGGCAGATTCCATCAAGGCGGTCCGCCCTGTGGGATCCTGGGCATTGACGTCGGCGCCGGCATCGAGCAGGATCTTTACCGTCCCGGTGTGTCCCCGACTGGCCGCCTCCGTCAAGATGGCGACCTCATCTTCTGTCTGGGTGTTGGGGTCAGCGCCGGCGTTAATCAGGGTCTGGAGTCTCTCGGTCTGGCCGCTCCTGACCACAACCAGTAAGTCGGAATACATGTCTTGAAGAGGAACGGGACGGGTCAGTTTCTCCTCCTCTTCCGCTGCGGCCACAGCCCTTGTGGCCTCCTCTGCCTGGGTGATCTCCGCTGCTTTATCGGTCGGGTTCTCAGCAGCAACTCGAGGCAGAGACGGAACTCTCTGGGATGCATCAGGCGATGCTGCCTCTGTGGGCACATGGGAGGCTCGGGGGGCCAGGACAAGGAGCGGTTCTTGGGTCTGCCCGTTCTTCACCGCAGACAGAGGGTTGGTGCGGCCTTTCGCTGCCTGGGGTTGTGCTGAAGGCTGGTCGGCCACTGCCCGGGTTATCTTCTCCTTTTGAACCGTGACCGTTCTTTTGGGTACGGTCAGGTCTTTCCGAAGCAGAGCGACCTTCTTCAACTGATCAAGGAGTTGCACGATCCGTCGGTTGTCATCCAGCTCGTCGTACCACTCCCAGATTTCCGAGGATGCGCCTTTTACCTGTACTCGAAGGTAGGCTCGGATTTCGTCGGAGGCCGCTTCACGCCAGGGGGTCCTTTGCTCCCAGACTTCGATATCCAGAAGAAGTCGGATCAGATTTTCGACTTCAGCCGGGCTTAGGTCGGGATACAAGCCCCTGTTTTCCTTTTCTCCTTCCTGATGTATTTGCCCCGTACCTTTGATCATAAGCCTGGGACCATCCAGAGTGGGGTGGATCTCTTCATAAGTGACGCGCAAGCTTGTTGGGGAGAACTCATCGGACAGCAGACTTCGAAGATTAGAGGAAATATTCGGGACGGTGGGTTCGACCGTCTCAGGGAGTTTCAGAGGGGCTACGGTGGGTGGTGTTACATCATTGCCTTTTGGCCAGATCATGACCACCAGAAAAAACAGGAACACTCCCCCCAGCATCAGCTGTAATCCCGTGTTTCTACCCTTCATCAGGGAAAAGAGGAGTCGCTGTGAGAGCGCAGGAGGATTGCTTTCCCAGGGAAGGACAATGCGGTGAATCGCCATGGGGAGGTCGATGTTTTTCAGCTCGCTCTTCCCCAGCCGCAGAATGGGCTCCTCGATCTTGTTTTCGATCTGACGAGCCACGTCCTCAGAAATGCAAATGCCTCCCGGCTCTGCCAAAGGCTCGATCTGGGAAGCGATATTGACCCCGTCTCCGTAGAGGTCGTTTTCCCGATGCTCGACGTCGCTCAGGTGCAGTCCGATGCGAATGTGAAACCCCTTCTCGAGTGGTGAGGAGGCATTGTGTTCGGCGATCGTACTCTGTATTTGGATGGCACAACGAGCAGCTGCCAGGGCGCTGGAGAATTCCACCAGAAAGGCATCGCCGATGGTCTTGATCTCCTTTCCCTCGTGATGGGCGAAAAGAGGACGCAGCATCTGTCGATGCTCGTCCAGCATCTCCAGGGCTAAAGGCTCGTTCTTCTGCGTCAGAGCGCTGTAGCCAACGATGTCGGTGAACATGATGGTGGCAAGTCTGCGCTGTGGGGTATGATTGATTCGTTGCTTTTTTCGAGGCAATTCTGACCCGCCTTCTTGGTAGTGAACTCCCTGCAGAACACCTGTGAAAAATCTGTGAAAATTATATCCGAAAGGGCGCTCAGTTTCCTAGAGTTCTTTTCTCATCCGATGACCTCATAATGAGAAGAGACACTAGTATATCGGGCCAGACAGAGGATGAAAACTCAAAAAGGTGACTCATTTCTGGGGATTTTAACCCAGTTGGGTGGTCTAAAACCCCATTCCCAAGTCGCAACGAAACCCTTATTGACTCGGAGAACTAACTGAATCGAAGTGGTTTATCCTGATCCATGTCATTTGGAACTGGAAATGCTTCTCCCTTTTTATTACCTTTAGAGATTTGAGGATTTACGATTGAAGCCTGATTATGCCCGATTTAGAACGGAGAATATCGATCACGGACTGGATAAGGCAGCTGAAAACGGCCAGGGACCCGATTCTGTCGTCTCTACCCACAGCACTGATGGGGGTCGTGTACAATCTCGACTGCCGATGGATGCCTGCCCCCAGCGAGCTGTTGACACAGGTCCTGAGGGAGGGGAAACGATCGGATCAAATGGGTGGAGAGTCATTTCACCTGCCAGTGACTCTTCTGTTGAGAAAGCGAACCGATGACGATGACAGGTGAGCAGGTTTTTCCCCTGGGCAGTCAGGATCGGCCTCTTCAAGTGGCCATTGTTGGCTCCGGCCCTGCAGGTTTCTATGCAGCAGACGCTCTCTTGAGGCAAAAAGACCTCACGGTTCAGATTGACCTGTACGACCGCCTGCCCACACCCTATGGTCTGGTGCGTTTTGGAGTCGCCCCCGACCACCAGAAGATCAAGGCCGTCATTCGCGTGTATGAACGGATCGCTGCCAGCCGGCATCTTCGTTTCATAGGCAACGTCAATGTAGGGAGCCATCTCTCCGTTCAGGAATTGAGAAAGCACTACGACCAGATCGTTTACGCCGTTGGTTGTGAGACCGATCGGCGGCTGGGTATTCCCGGAGAGGACTTGCAAGGCAGCCACACCGCCACTGAATTTGTGGCCTGGTACAACAGCCACCCGGATTACATTGAGCGATCCTTCGACTTGTCTCACAAATGCGCAGCGGTCGTAGGTGTGGGAAACGTGGCCATGGATGTCGCACGCATCCTGGTTAAAGACCCGGACGAGCTGGTCCAAACGGACATCGCCGGATACGCTCTGGAGGCACTGCGAAAGGATAAAGTGGAGGAGGTCGTCATCCTGGCGCGGCGGGGACCTAAACAGGCGGCTTTTTCCATCAATGAGATCCAGGAGCTCGGAAGTCTTAAGGGCGTTGATTTGGTCGTCGATCCAAAGGAAATGGAGCTCGATGAAGCCTCAAAAGCTTCCGGGGGGACTGAAGGTCTGCAAAAGGTGGAGTATCTAAGGGAAAAATCCAAAGCAGGGGAGGGAAGTCAGAGGAGAAAGATTCGCCTGCGTTTTTGTGTTTCACCGGTGGAAATCCTGGGTGAGAACGGTCGTGTCACGGCGGTCAAAATCGAGAAAAACGAGCTTTATCCGGATGAGAAGGGCGAAATTCGCTCCCGTGGCACGGGACAGTACGAGGTGCTTCCCGTTGGGCTCATTTTCCGCTCCATTGGCTACCAGGGCGTTCCTCTTCCCGGCCTGTCCTTCGATGAGAAGCGTGGCATTATTTGCAATCAAGAAGGCCGACTGACGGATTCGGCTTCCGGACAGATCGTACCCAATGAGTACGCCGTCGGTTGGGCCAAGCGTGGACCCACCGGTCTCATTGGAACCAACAAGAGCGATTCAGTGGCAACGGTGGAGAAAATGATTGAGGACATCGAAGGGAAGAGCGCAAGGACCGACCAGGAAAAGACGCCTGAAGCGGTGGACCGGATGCTGGCGGGAAAGAATCTCCGAGTGGTCACCTTTGAGGACTGGAAGGTCTTGGACCGGCAAGAGGCGGAAGCGGGCAAGCGACTGGGCAAGGTGAGGGAGAAGCTCTTGACGGTTTCGGCAATGATCAAGGTTATTGAAAGCTAGTACGCCTGCTACTGGAATCGAACGATTTGCTCTCTGATGGCGGGAAGCACGAAGATCTTGGACAGATCGGTGTGGGCAAGGTTTTGGCACAAGACGCGAATCTTTTCAACGGTGGGAAGGGAGCGATTCATGACCAGGATCTTTCTGTCTCCAAGACGACAAATTCCCCCTGTAAATTCCCCTTCGTCCCACCTCAACTCCAGCCCCAGCTGCTCGACGATCTCTTCCAGATTGGAGAGCAGTTCGGCGTTCTGCATCGTCTAAGAGTTTAATGGGTGGGTCTGTCTGAATGTGGAAACGGTCCTGGTAGGAGAGTGCCTGAAGCGCTAGCCCGGATGATGCATAGTCCGGGCTAAGTTTCTGTTCCTTATTCTTCGGGTTTCAGTGGTTCCTGAGTCACCCTCCCCATGAGTCTTTCAGTGACCTTCCCGTCTCCTGTGGTTTCCTCGAGTTCCTGATTTACCGCTTCCATGAGTGGTTCGGAGAATATCAGAGGAGGTTCGCTGTTTGTTCCCTTGGGTTCCTCCGAGCTAACCTTGTTTTCGAGCTTGAGCCCTCCAGTAGCGCTGGTTTCCTCAGGACTAGCCTTCTCCTCGAGTTTGAGATCAATCTTCTTGGGTTCCTCAGGGCTGGCCTTTCCCTCGGGTTTGAGATCAATCTTCTTAGGCTTCTCAGGGCTGGCCTTTCCCTCGGGTTTGAGAGCAATCTTCTGAGGCTTCTCAGGGCTGGCCTTCTCCTCGAGTTTGAGATTTATCTTCTTGGGCTCCTCAGGGCTGGCCTTTTCCTCGGGTTTGAGATCAATCTTCTTGGGCTCCTCAGGGCTGATCTTTTCCTCGGGTTTGAGATCTGTCTCCTTGGGCTCCTCAGGGCTGGTCTTCTCCTCGAGTTTGAGATCGATCTTCTTGGGCTCCTCCGTGGTGACCTTCTCCTCGGGTTGTGTCCCCTGGGGTCTTTCAGTAGCGGTCTTCTCAGGTTCTTCGCTGACCTTTTCCGTAAGTGTTTCGGTGAGCTTCCCTTTGGGTTCTTCGGTAACCTCTTCCTTGGGTTCGGCCTTGGGTTCGGCGGCGGCCATCTTCTTGGATGGTTCGGCCTCAGTCCTCTTTTCTTCTACCCGTTGGTCTACAGGATCTTCTTTTGTTTCTGCCTGAGTGACTAAATCTCTCGAGGGGGTTTCACGAGTGAATGCGCCTCCCCTCTCG
>CBDUTA010000013.1:0-19978 GCA_965369785.1 uncultured bacterium | reverse complement strand
TCATTCCGATTTTGATTACGCAATGATCCAGAAGTCGGCACAGTTGATTTTCGATGCGCGAAATGTCTTTAGAGAAGCTTTCGACAACGTGGTCAAACTCTGAAAATCATGTTGGGTGTGTTGAAGCGGGTATGATTTGATGCTGGATCGGTGGATCTCGTTCTCTCTCATTGCCGGCGTGGTGAGCTCCCTGTTTTCCATTGCTGTGTCGGAGATCTGCTTTGGAATCACCATCTTACTGTGGGTGGCAGATTGTTGGAAATCCAGAGAATTTCGACTGAAGATCCCTCCCTTTTCCCCCTTCTTGCTGGCCTTTTTTGTAGCCGTATTGATAGCGATCGCCTTCTCCACCGATGTTCTTGGCAGCGCTCCTTATCTGAAGAAGTTCATTAAATTTTTCTACATCTTTTTGATCTTTACCTACCTGAATCGAGAACGGGTGGAGGCCGCTCTCAAAGCGATGTTTGGGGTTCTGGGAATCAGCGCAGCGTACGGCGTCTTGCAGTACTTTTGGTTGTGGGACGTCAATCTGCTCAATCGTATTGAGGGATTCATGAGCCACTGGATGACCTTCTCCGGGCAGTTGATGTTGGTTTCCGTGGCACTGGCGGGGTATCTGCTTCTTTATCAGTTACCCCCCACTTCAACTGGGGAAGAAAAGGAAACTCCTCAGGAGTCGAGTGAGAGAAAGAAGTGGTCGAGTCGAATGATCTTCCCTATAGGGGCCTGGGGTATGCTACTGGCCCTTTTCCTTTTTGTACTGGTTCTGACTCAAACCCGAAACACCTGGTTAGGGACGCTGGGCGGACTATTCGTGCTCCTATGGGTCTATCGGTTCAGGTGGTTGGTAACAGGCATAGTCCTGTTGCTGGTCGTGTTTCTCGCCCTTCCCAGTGGTTTCAAAGAACGTCTCTATTCCAGTTTTGACCCTGCCGATACAACAACACGGATTCGTATCGAGTTGTTCGTAACCGGAAAAAATATCATCGTTGCACATCCCTGGACGGGTTTGGGGCCCAGCATGGTGTCTCGTCACTATCATGCCTACAATGGAACGGACGAATTTCCCTCCTGGATCTATCAACATCTTCACAACAATTTCTTGCACATCGCTGCTGAGATGGGGGTGATCACCTTATTGATTTGGATGGCCCTGTGGGCTCGTCTGTTGTGGGATTTCGTGGGTTTCGTGCGGGATCAATCCTCGGATCGTTTTTTGTCCTGCGTGGCGATGAGCGGAGTGGGAGTACTGGTGGCCTTTCTGCTGGCAGGTCTGTTTGAGTATAATTTCGGCGATTCAGAGATTCTGATTCTGCTCCTGTTTTTCATTACGATTCCCTATGTGGTCCACGATGAACGGGAAAAAGGCTCTTAATATTGCCCTTCTGGGGACTCGTGGGATTCCTGCCAACTACGGAGGGTTTGAAACTTTTGCCGAGGAACTTGCCACTCGTCTGGTGGATCGAGGACACCGGATCACGGTCTACGGACGGTCCCACTTTGTCGATCCGAAGTTGCGCTCTTATCGTGGGGTGGATATTCTTCCGCTGTCTTCGCTACGGACCAAGTACCTGGAGACCGTGAGCCATACTTCTCTCTCCGTCCTGATTGCCCTTTTCAAACCCTATGACGTTGTTTTGATTTGCAATGCCGCCAATGCGTTTCTTTGTTGGATCCCTAAGATCGTCGGCCAGAAGGTGGTGCTCAACGTGGATGGTATCGAACGCCGGCGCAAGAAGTGGAACCGTCTGGGCCAAGCCTACTGTCGAATGAGTGAATTCCTGTCCACAATTCTCCCCGATCGGGTGGTGACCGACGCTCGTTCCGTTCAGGAATACTATCTTAAGGAGTATGGATTCCGTTCCCCGTTTATCCCCTACGGTGCTCCGGTCCAAAAGTGCGAAAGCCGTGAAGAACTGAAAGCCCTCGGGCTCAGTCCTGGAGAATATATTCTCTACGTCAGTCGGCTTGAACCGGAAAACAACGCTCACCTGGTGATCCGGGCCTATAGAGAATCTAAAATCGATGATCCGCTGGTTATCGTGGGAGATGCGCCCTATGCCCAAGAATATATCCGCGAAATCAAGCGTCTGGCCGAAGGGAGCAATATATTGTTTCCGGGAGCTATTTATGGTGTCGGCTACCGCGAATTGCTTTCTCATTGTCTGTGCTACATTCACGCAACCGAGGTGGGTGGGACTCACCCGGCTCTGATTGAGGCAATGGGGGCAGGTTGTCTGGTGCTGGTCAACGAGACGGCTGAAAATCGTGAAGTGGTGGGTGAGGCGGGTTTTCTCTATCCTTTCAACGAGGTGGGGTCCCTGGCTCAGTCGATCAGGCGGGTTTCGTCCCGACCTGAAGACTACGGGTCCTACAGGGAGCAGGCTCAGCAGCGTGTTCGTGATCGATACAATTGGGAAGCAGTCGTGACTCAGTACGAGGCTATTTTCCATGAACTCACCGTCCATTGAACCGACGGAAAACCCATGAAGAATGACTCGCGCTACGACCAGGCCCGTCACCCCATACGAAGCCATCAGGCGGTATTGGTGAGTCTGGTCACGTACAATGACGAGTCTTTTCTGGCCCGGTGTCTGGAAGCGGTGCGAAGCCAAACGATTCAAGTGCGTGTGAAGATCTTTGACAACGCTTCTCAAGATGGGACTCGGGACATTGCTCAAAGCTTCGGTGTTCAACTCCACGAATCGACAGAGAATTTGGGCTACAGCTTCGGACACAACTACAACCTTCTGGATGAAGATTTTGACACTGTTCTGCTTCTGAATGCGGACGTGATTTTGCAGGCCAATTATCTTGAAATACTTCTGGGCGCCCTCGGCGAAGTCGAAAAGGCGGGAATGGCAGGTGGAAAACTGTATCGAATGGATAGGGAAGGCCGCCAGGTTTTACGAAGGACCTTTCCTGTCCTGGATAGCACGGGGATGTTCTTTACGCCTTCCCAGAGGCACTTTGACCGGGGAAGTGAAGAAGAGGATCACGGACAGTACGATATCCGTCAATTCGTTTTCGGTATCACCGGGGCGACGCTCCTGTGCAAGAAAGAAGTGCTTGAGGACTTGCGCCTTGGAGATGAGTATCTGGATGAAGATTTCTTTGCCTATCGGGAAGACGCGGATCTGGCCTGGAGGGCTCAGCTGCGAGGCTGGAAGGCGATCTACGAACCGGGAGCCGAGGCCCTGCACTGCCGTCGCGTTCTCCCCAGGGACAGGAGACGGCTACCCGCCCTCATTAATTACCATTCCCTCAAGAATCGCTATCTGATGAGGATGAAAAATCTGGATTCCGCAGTGCGAAGACGTTGTTTCCCCTATATGTGGATTCGGGATGCGGGGATTTTTTTCTATGTCTTATTTTTCGAGTGGAGTTCACTTCCGGCTTATCGAGAAGTCTGGCGACTTCGGGATAAATTCCGAAAGAAAAGAGAGCACGTGCAGGGTACACGCTCTGTCGGTTCCGATGCCCTCGCCGATTGGTTTTCCTTCACTCCGACAGCTCTGCGGGCAGAGCCCACAGAGCAGGAGACAGGAGACAGGAGACAGGAGACGTAAATTCGGAAAAGAGAACGTTTCTGGGGACAGGCCCAAAATTCTGGCGGAAACCCCTGAATTCAAAGGAGAATTTTTGGGGCTGGCACCAAACTCCCCCAGCGTGCTTCGGCCCCGTTCCAGGTTTCAAGTTCCAGGTCCCGGTTTTGAATTTGGAATTTGTTTGGAATTTATGATTTTGAATTTCCGCTGAGAGTTGACGGAAGTCAGCTCTCAGCGGTCAGCTCTCAGCTGTTCTGCCAGGCCTCAAACCCACCCTTAAGAGTGTAGACGTTTTGAAATCCCTGTGTTTTTAAGAACTGGGTCGTGGTGAGACTCCGCTCGCCATGCTGGCAGTACACAATGATCTCGCGATCTCGGGGCCAAGTGCTGACGATTTCCTGTCCCAGCTTTTCATCAACCGTCAAGGCCCCTTCGATGGTTCCCTGCTCGGTTTCAGAAGGTGAACGCAGGTCTAAAACGGCCAACTCCGAGTTTGCAACCATCTGCTGTTTCGCCTCTTCCACGGTAATCTGCAACTCCGCCAGCGGATCGTAAATCTTCACAGATTCATCGATCTGCTCTCCGCAATACTTGTCGTAGGCGCTGCTCAGTACCTTAGCCAGAGTTTCCACTGTCTGGCCCTCAATGTGGTGTCTTTCCACGATATGCACGAGCTTGCCATCGCGGAATACGGCCATGCAGGGGGAGGAGGGGGCATAACCCACGAAATATTCCCGGGCCCGATCCACTGCTTCTACGTCATTGCCGGCAAAGGCTGTGGTTAAATTCTGGGGAAGGATCGGATTCTTGAGAGATTCAATGAGGGCGGGTCTGGCTATCCCGGCAGCGCATCCGCACACGGAGTTAATAAAGATCAGTTTAGTGGAGTCCTTTTGGGCTACCAAGGTATCCACGTCTTCGGCCGTGCGTAACTCCTTGAAACCCGCCTGAGTCATTTCATCTCGCATGGGTTGAACCATTATGGGATCGTACATAAGTATTCCTCCTCTATAGTGCCTCGTTCCATAAATTCGGCGATGTCAGTGTACATCACGAAAGAGGAGCGACAAAGAAATCGATGCCGTCCCACCGCCATCCTTCGGGCTGTTCGTGGTGCGAGGCCCTCAGGTTATGAAAGAGACAATTAAGTCACTATCTTGATATCGTCGCCCTCGACAAGAACCTTATAGCACTTGACCCCCTGCTGAGCGGGCGCTCGCAAAACCTTGCCCGTCTCCAGATCGAACTGAGCCCCGTGCCAGGGACAGGTCACACTGGTTGAACTGACTTCTCCGTCAGACAAAGATCCACCCACGTGAGTACAGGCATCGTCGATAGCGTAAAAGTTTCCGTCAACGTTGAACAAAGCGATCTTCTGCCCCTCCACTTCAACGCAAAGCGATGCTCCGGCCTGACAATCTTGTGTGGTGGATACTTTCGTTTCTCCCATTCGTGAATTCTCCTTGATCCTGATTCCTAATTCCGTTTGTCGTATTGTCGAGACTACCCATCCATTATACTTTTTCTACATAGATATATAAAATATAGCAGGTACCTGACCATCTGACCACCTGACCACAGCCGGCAGACCGGCTAAAATTCAAAATCTCAAATTCCAAATCCCAAAACCTGAAACCCGGAAGGCGGGCGAAGCTCGCTACTTGGAACCTGACACATGGAACGCGCGAAGCGCGCTCAACGCTCCTCAAGCGGCAGGTTCGGGTCGGCAGTCAGATTCCAGAGGTCACTTTCTCCCGGTCGAATTCGAGCCGCAGCAGCGGCGATCATGGCGGCGTTATCGGTGGTCAACTCGGATCGAGGATAGTAAACGGCGAGGTCCTGTGCGTGGAAGGTGTCCGTGGCCCGCCGGCGCAATTCGCTATTGCAGGAAACTCCCCCCGATATTTGAATGGAACGGACCTCTCGCCCTTTCAGTGACTTCTGCAAGCGGTGCAGGAGTTGATCGATGATGGAGCTTTGATAGCTGGCTAACAGGTCCAGAATTTCCTGGGGCACGTTTTTGGAAGGATCTGAGGCCGCTGCATCCAACCGAGAAATGTTGTGCTCGGTCATATAACGCAAGGCGGCGGTCTTGATGCCACTGAAACTAAAATCAAGGCGTCCGTCGCTAATCTTCGGTATTGAAAAAGAGACAGCTTTCGGATCTCCTTGAGGTGCCAGTCGATCGATGATCGGGCCTCCCGGATAGCCTAAGCCCAAGTATTTGGAGAGCTTGTCCAGCGCTTCCCCGGCGGCATCATCTCGAGTTCTAGAAATCTCCTGATAGTTGCCGATCTTCTTTAAGTAGAACAGGCTGGTGTGTCCTCCCGATACCACCAAAGAAAGGGCCGGCAGTTCCGCTTCGGGATGATCGAGAAAAATGGAACAGATGTGTCCCTCCAGGTGGTTGATTCCCACGAAAGGGATCTTCAATGCGTAGGCCAGGCCTTTGGCATAAGTCATGCCCACCAACAGGGCTCCCATGAGACCGGGTCCCTGGGTTACTGCAAGGGCCCCGATTTGTGTCCAGGTGAGGTTGGCCTCCTGGAGGCATTGCTCGGTGACGAAACAAATGTTCTCGACATGCTCACGGCTTGCCAGTTCCGGCACTACGCCGCCAAAGTCCGCATGGATAGAAATCTGTGAGGCCACCACGCTGGAGAGGACGATTTTGCCGTCTTTCACAAGGGCGGCGGCGGTCTCGTCACAACTCGACTCAATACCCAGAACAATCATTTCTTGAATAGTGCCGGGATGGATTCTCCATAAGGCACTCGAATCACGCCGTTTTCCGTGATGATGGCCGAAACGAGACGATTCGGGGTAACGTCAAAGGCTGGATTGGCGACGGAAATGTTAGCAGGTGCCAGGGTGTGCCCTTTGAGTTCGGTCACTTCCTTGGTATCCCGCTGCTCGATGGGGATCTCCTCACCGGTTGGCGTATCCAAATCGATGGTGGAAAGAGGAGCCGCGACGTAAAAGGGGATCCGGTGCTCTTTGGCCAGGACAGCCACCGAATAAGTTCCTATCTTGTTGGCTACGTCCCCATTCCTGGCGATGCGATCGGCCCCCACGATCACGGCCTGAATCTGATTGGATTTCATGAAGTATCCGGCCATGCTATCCGTGATCAGGGTACAGGGAATACCCTCTGTCACCATCTCCCAGGCCGTTAGCCGCGAGCCCTGAAGAAAGGGGCGGGTTTCGTCGGCAAAGACCCGTATGTCCTTTCCGTTTTCAACAGCTGCCCGGATGACGCCCAAGGCGGTTCCGTAGCCGGCCGTAGCCAGAGCCCCGGCGTTGCAGTGGGTCAGTAGATTCATCTTTTTGGAGAGAAGTTGCTGTCCATGCTTCCCAATTTGTTGGTTAATCTCGATATCTTCTCGATGGATGCTGATGGCCTCGGTCGCCAGAACGCTCTGAACCTTCTCCAGCGGCTGGTTCTTGTTCTCCTCGAAAAGCCGGGTCATTCGTTCAATGGCCCAGAAAAGGTTTCGGGCAGTGGGGCGCGTCCTTTCTATCCGGGAAGAGATTTTTGCGAAGTCTTCTTCTAGATGGTTTCTGGTGCTCAGGTTCTTCATGCCCAGGGCGATTCCCATGGCCGCCGCCACTCCGATAGCGGGAGCTCCTCGAATGACCATGGTTTCAATTGCTTCAGCCACCTCGTCCGCGGTTTGATAGGTGTTGTAAACTTCCTCGTTGGGCAGCAATCGCTGGTCGATCATAACCACGCCATCATCGGTCCATTCAATCGTTCGAATCATGGCCCAACCTTACAATAGGCAGGGAGAGCTGACAACTGACAGCAGCCGGCAGACCGGCTGAAATTCAAAATTCAAAATTCCAAATCCCAAACAAATTCCAAATCTCAAATTCTAAATTCAAAACGAATGTTTCTCTGTGCGCGTAGCGCGCTCCGACAGCACAAAGGCACGAAAGCACGACGTCACGAAGTGACCGCAGACCAGCTGATGATGTGAAAGCTGACAGGATACCCACTCTCTTGTTAAAATCCTCAGGGTGAAGGATTTGCGCAAACTTCTACCCTACCTGCGTCCCCATTTGTACTTGCTGGTTTTGGCTCTAGTCCTTCTGGTGGCGAGTGGTGTCCTGGAGACGGTGCTCATTATGCTTCTGGCCCCGATCTTTAACCAATTGGCGGCGGGGGCGGGAGTGGTTGTCGAAGGAGAGGACAAATTCGCCTTTCTTCAGCAGCTGCTGGGCTTGAATCAAAACAATCTGGGGAGGATTGCCTTTTGTCTGGTTGCCTTCGCGTTTTTCAAGGGTCTCTTCCTGTACTGCGCTGAATATTCCATGAGTTATACCGGCCAACAGGTGGTGGCCGCTTTAAGAAAGGGCCTGTACCGGCATCTCCTGGATCAGTCTATGGCTTTTTATGCCTTAAACCCCACAGGGAAATTGATGGCCCGGGTGATAAGCGACACCGAACGACTTCAGGAAACGGTGAGTCGGACGCTCACCGACTTCATCCGGCAGGTGCTGCTGATGCTGTTCTTTCTGGGTCTGGTTTTCTATACCGAATGGAGGTTGGCTCTACTGTCTTTTTTGATCGCCCCGGTGGTTCTTTCGATCACCCTGAATCTGGGTCGAAGAATGCGAAAGGTGAGCCAGCGCAGCCAGGAGAATTTAGCGGAGATCTCCCATGTTCTTCAGGAGACCATTGCCGGGCATCAGATTGTTCAGGCCTTTGGAATGGAAGAGTACGAGAAGAAACGTTTCGGGCAGTCCACCGATCAGCTGGTGCGCACCAACCTTAAGGCTGCTCGCATCAGTGCGCTGAGTTCACCCCTGGTGGAATTCATCGGTTATGTTTCCTTCGTCCCATTTTTCCTTTATGCCAACTACCAAATAAATCGAGGCTTCACCATCGGGGCCTTTGTGGTTTTTGTGGCCGCACTTTTTCGATTGTATGAACCGGTTAGAAAGCTCTCCCGCATGCATTTGTACTTTCAGCAGGCCTTTGCTTCTTCCAGTCGGATTTTCGAACTGCTGGATACGCAGGTTGATATTCAAGATTTACCAGGGGCCCGTAACTTACCGCCGATTCAAGAGGAACTTGTCTTTGAAGACGTCTCATTCAGCTATCCGGACTCCATCGCACAACCCGTTTTGCGCAACGTCAACCTGAACATCCAGAGGGGGGAGATCGTGGCTCTGGTGGGAAGCAGTGGGGCTGGAAAGAGTAGTCTGGCGGCCCTGATTCCTCGCTTTTTCGATGTCGTCTCCGGGAGGATCAGCATCGATGGAAACAACATTCATGAAGTGACGCTGGCCTCTTTGCGTCACCAGATTGCCATCGTTACTCAGGACACCTTCCTGTTCAATGATACGGTTAGGAACAATATTGCCTACGGGAGAGAGGATTGTACTATGGAGGAGATCGTCGAGGCCTCACGCTTGGCCTTGATCCATGACTTTATCACCAGTCTCCCTCAGGGGTACGACGCCGTGATGGGAGAACGGGGGCAAGGGGTTTCCGGTGGGCAGCGACAGCGAATTGCCATAGCCCGCGCCATTTTGAAGAAGGCCCCCATTCTGATTCTGGACGAAGCTACCTCGGCATTGGACAGTGAATCCGAGCGTCTGGTTCAAGAGGCCCTTGATCACCTGATGAGGCATTGTACGACTCTGGTCATTGCCCACCGCTTGTCAACGGTTCGGTTGGCAGACAGAATTGTTGTCTTGGAGGCAGGTGAGATTGTTGAGATTGGAGATCATCAGAGTTTGTTGAAGCGGTCCGGTGTCTATCGCAAACTGTACGATGTTCAGTTTGCCGATGGCCAGTTAGTCTCATCTTCGTAGAACTATAGAAAGGACGAGAAGAATGCGCAGTATGACGGGATTCGGACGGGCCACCCGGTCTACCGAGGAGATGGATCTGGTGGTGGAGATCAAGACCGTAAACAGCCGTTACCTGGACCTGAATTTACGTGTCCCCAGGGAGTTGAATTCTTTGGAGCAGCAACTGCGAAAGGAAGTGCAGTCCCATCTCGATCGAGGTCGAGTGGAACTCCACTTTGAACTCCATCCCAAATCCGGAAACCGTCACGACTTGAATGAGGCTCTTGTGGAAAATTATCTTGCCGTTGCCGAGAAAGTCCGATCCCTGGGTGCGAAAGGTGAGCTGGATGTCTCCTCTGTTTTGCAACTTCCCGGAGTGTTCATACCGCGTGAGGTGGAATTATCTCCCGAGGAGCTCCTGGAGAAGATTGTGGAGGCTCTTCGGGAAGCCTTGGAGAAAGTCGTCAGCACACGATCCAATGAAGGAGCGGCCCTGAAAAAAGATTTTCAAGATCGACTCGAGAAGTTGATGAAATTGACCGATCGTATTGCAGAGCAAGCGGAACAAATTTTGGAACACTATCGAGAGAAGCTGAAGAAGAGGGTCGAGAAGCTGAACCAGGAGCAGCATCTGGACGAGAACCGATTGGCCCAGGAAATTCTCCACTATGCAGATCGGGCCGACATTGCCGAGGAGATCACACGTTTGCGCAGTCACGTCTCCCAATTTCAGGAATACTTGTCTGGCTCTCAGGATGAAGCCATCGGCAGAAGGTTAGACTTCATTAGTCAGGAAATGGGTCGGGAGATGAACACCATTCTTTCCAAGTCTCCTCTGCCCGCCATCTCGGAGCTGGCGGTGGAAGGGAAGACGGAGATCGAAAAGATTCGAGAACAAGTGCAGAATGTCGAATAAAGGAAATCTCGTTGTGATCAGCGCCCCTTCGGGCTCTGGAAAGACCAGTTTGGCCAACCGGGCTCTGGAGGAGATCCCCAAACTGAAATTTTCAGTGAGTCACACCACCCGCAAGCCACGGGCTGGAGAGCGGGATCAAGTGGAGTACTTCTTTGTTTCAGAGAAGAAGTTTGAGGAGATGATTGAGCAGGGCAACTTCCTCGAGCATGCCCGCGTCTACGGGAATTTCTATGGGACGAGCCGGGCGTTTGTGGACGAGCAGCTGTCCGTCGGCTATGATGTATTGTTGGATCTTGACGTTCAAGGTGCCGCGCAGGTCAAAGAGAGCTACCCGGAAGCCATTCTCGTTTTCGTGTTTCCCCCTTCACTGGAAGTGCTCAAGACGCGGTTGAAGAACCGTGGCTTGGATGATCCAGGTGTTATTGATGAAAGACTGAGAATTGCTAAAGAGGAGATCCAATATTACACAGACTATCAGTACGTTATCATTAACGGGGAAATTGAAGAATCGTTGCTTGAATTGAAGTCTATCATTCAGGCTTCCGGCTATCGCTTGGAGAAGCGAAAGGAGCTGGTAGCGGAAATCATCAAAACTTTTCCAGGAGATTAAAATGACGGTTAAAATTCCAGAACAGTTTGACAGTAAATTCAGGTTTATTCTGGTGGCCGCAGAGCGTGCCAAACAGATCCAGCATGGAGCACCTCCGAGAATCAAGACTGAGTCGAGAAAGGCGGCCTCGATCGCGGTAAAGGAGGTGGAGGCAAACCTTGTTCCTTATGAGATTATCAACGAGGCGAAGAAAGAAATAGAGTGAAAATTATCCTCGGAGTCACCGGTTGCATCGGAGCCTATAAGTCGGCTGTCGTCCTGCGGCTGTTGCAAAAAGAGGGTTTTGAGATCCTTCCGGTCATGACTCACTCCGCCCAGCAGTTTTTGGGCCCCCTGACTTTAGAGAAGCTGTCCGGGCACAAGGTAGTTTCCGATCTTTTCAGTGATCAGACCGTCCAAATCGAGCACATTCATCTGGCTCGAGAGAGTCATCTCTTGCTGGTGGCCCCGGCTACCGCCAATATCCTGGCCAAATTTGCCCAGGGCATCGCCGATGATTTCCTGAGTACGCTTTACCTGTCTACCGTCACACCCGTTATCGTCGCACCCGCCATGAATGTAGAGATGTGGCACCATAAAGCGACTCGAAGGAACCTGGAGATTTTGAGGGAAAGAGGAGTGGTGGTGGTAGAACCTGGCTCCGGCTATCTTGCCTGCGGTGAAGAGGGTGAAGGGCGCTTGGCAGAGCCGGAACAGATTTTGGAGGCGGTATTGAACACCTTCAAGCGGGAGAAATCTTTGCTGGGAAAGAGGGTGCTCATCACCGCGGGACCCACTATAGAAGACCTGGATCCGGTTCGGTTTATTTCCAATCGCTCCTCCGGAAAGATGGGGTATGCCCTGGCAGGTGAGGCTCAGTCTCGGGGTGCTCAAGTGGTGCTGGTTTCAGGACCCACCCAGCTTGAACCTCCGGAAGGGGTGAATCTGGTCCGGGTTCGCTCTGCTTCGGAGATGGCCCAGGCTGTCTTTCAGCACTTTGGCCGTTCTGATGTGGTGGTGATGGCAGCGGCGGTTTCCGATTTCACTCCAACCCATGTCTCTTCAGTAAAGATCAAAAAAACAGATGCGAAGCCGGTCATCCGCCTGGAGCAAACGGTGGATATTCTGAGGGAATTGGGTGAGCAAAAAGAGTGGCAATTTGTGGTCGGATTTGCTGCTGAGTCGGGAACATTGCGTGAAAATGCCCGTAAAAAGCTTCGGGAAAAGGGATTGGACCTGATTGTAGCAAACGATATTTCTCGAGAGGATCAAGGATTTGAATCCGATTTCAACCAGGTTCTTATCATCGATAGTGACGGGAGGGAGGAGGAATTTCCTCCACTCCCCAAAACGGATGTGGCACGCATCCTCTGGGATGAAATTGAAACTCGCTACGCAAGCAAAAGGAAAGAAGTAATAGCTGACAACTGACAACTGACAAAGAACCGCAGCCGTCCAACGGGTCAATTGTCAGCTGTCAGCTTCTACCACCCATGCCCAAATCAGGTCTCGTTGCCCTCATGGGTCGTCCTAACGTTGGTAAATCCACCCTTCTCAATCAACTGGTGGGACAAAAAGTGGCCATCGTCAGCAACAAGCCTCAGACCACACGCAATCGCATTCTGGGGGTTCAAACAACCGAAGAATGCCAGATCATTTTCCTGGACACACCCGGAATTCATCGTCCCGGACACCTTTTGAATAAACGGATGATGGAGGAGGTTTATGATTCCCTCAGAGGGGTCGATCTGCTGGTTCAAATGGTGGATGTCTCCGAGAGGTATGGCAAGGGAGAAAAGTATGTTCTGAATCTGGTTCAGAAGAGCCAGAAGCCGACCATCCTGGTCCTCAATAAGATCGATCTCATCAGCAAAGGCAAGATTCTTCCCGTACTTGAATTTTACAACCAGCAGTTTGAATATCGAGAGATGATCCCCATTTCCGCCCTCAAGGGAGACAATTTCGAGTTGCTTCAGGAGAAGATCGTAGAGAATTTGCCCGAAGGGGGGGAGTGGCTTTATCCTTCTGAGTACATCACCGATCAACCGGAACGCTTTCTCGTCTCGGAAATTATTCGCGAAAAGGTGTTGCACAACACTCGCCAGGAACTTCCTTACTCGACAGCGGTTCTGGTAGAGGTTTTCGATGAATCCAGGAGGGAGAAGGGCTTCATGTCGATTACAGCCACCATCGTTGTCGATAAAGGCAGCCAAAAAAAGATCGTGATTGGGCGGGCGGGGCAGATGGTTAAAACAATTGGCACAGAAGCACGAATAGATCTTCAGGGTTTTCTGGATGTCTCCAAACTCTACCTTGAATTGAACGTTAAGGTCATTGAAGGGTGGAGAGATCGGGGATATTTGTTGGATGAGTTGGGTGTCAGGTCCGCAAATTATACTGAGGAACTGGCAGTTGACAACAGACCACAGCCCACAGACCACAGGTCGCAAACGGAAATTGAGGAGTCAGAGGCCCTGCAGAATGAGAATCCAGGATCCAGAGGTTAAGACACTCAATTCGTGGTGACATCCATTCAGCCAGTCTGCGGTCTGCGGTCTGCGGTTTGTTGAATCATGCGTGAAGTCATTGAGCAACTCAAATTTTTTTCGGATCTAGGTGTGACCCATCTCAACGTCAAAACAGAGGGCTCTCCCCAATCGCTCGAGGAAATCCGTCAGGAGATCGGTGATTGCCGGCGTTGCAAGCTGTGGGAAGGGCGCAAGTCCATTGTGTTTGGAGTAGGGAATCCGGAAGCTGATCTGATGTTTGTCGGGGAGGCTCCGGGGGCGGACGAAGATGTTCAGGGAATACCCTTTGTGGGCCGGGCCGGCAAGCTCCTGACCAAGATCATAGAAGCCATGGGGCTGACCCGAGAACAGGTCTACATTGCCAACATCTTAAAATGCCGTCCTCCGGGTAATCGCGATCCGGAGCCGGATGAGGTGGAAACCTGTGAAGGCTTTTTGTTTCAACAAATACAGGCTGTCCAGCCCAGGATTATTGTGGCTTTAGGCAGGCACGCTGCTCAGCTCCTGCTGCAAACGAAGACTCCTATTTCCAAGATCCGGGGAGAATTCTTTCAATTTAAAGACAGTCTCCTGATTCCTACCTTTCATCCTTCTTATCTGCTTCGCAATCCCTCGTCCAAGCGTCAAGTGTGGGAGGATATGAAGGCCGTTCAGGCGCGCTTGAGGGAAATGGGATAAGAGATAAGACCGGAAACTCCAGCCGGCAGACCGGCTGAAATCCCAAATCTCAAACTGGAACTTGGAACCTGGAACCTGAAACTTGGAACTTAGAACCCCGAGTGCTCTTTTTGCCGATGTGGCCGTGCCCCTCCCTCTGTTCCAGACTTACACCTACTCTGTCCCCGATTCCCTCGAGAACGAGGTCCAACCCGGGTGTCGGGTGTTGGTGCCCTTCGGTACCCGTCATCTGGTCGGTTTGGTGACCCAGCTGCATCGGGAAGTTCGGGAGGGCACGGTCAAGTCTATTCTCAAAACTCTGGACCGGAAACCCTTGATATCTCCATCACTGCTTAAACTTGGCTTGTGGGTGGCGTCTTACTATCTGGCTCCGCCCGGCGAGGCGCTGCGAGTGATGTTACCACCCGGGTTGTTGACCAAGAAGGTGGCACTGGATGAAAACCAGCCGGTGCAGAAGTTTTGGCCGACCAAGCGATGCCTGGCTGTGGTGGAGATGAGTTCTGCCGAGGTCAAGCTGACGGCAAGGCAGAAGGAAGTTGTTGAGCTGCTGAGTCAAAGGACTCTTCCCGTGGCGGTTCAGCCGTTTTTAGGGGAAGTGGGGTGTAGTCCGTCTGTACTGCAAAACCTGGTCTCAAAAGGGATCATTCGAATGGAATCGGTTGAGAGCTATCGTTCTCCCTGGTCTCAGTCTGAGAGCTTTCCGGAAGTCCAACAGCACGACCTGAACACGGATCAGCGCCGAATCTTTGAAAAAATTGACCAACACCTCTCCAGAAGCCGATTTCACAGCATGCTGATCCATGGTGTTACGGGAAGCGGGAAGACCGAGATTTACCTGAACGCCATCGCCAGTACGCTGGCTCGCGGAAGATCGGCAATGATTCTGGTTCCGGAAATCGGGTTGACTCCTCAAATCTCCCGTTACTTTCGAGCCTGGTTTGGAGAAGAGGTGGCCATTTTACACAGTGCCCTTTCGGAAGGAGAGCGCTTTGATCAATGGCGGAGAATCCGAGACGGCCAGGCCCGTGTGGTGGTGGGAACCCGTTCCGCCGTTTTTGCCCCACTCTCTGATTTAGGAATCATCATTGTGGATGAAGAGCACGACAGTTCCTACAAACAGGAGGAATTGCCGCGTTACCACGCTCGTGACGTTGCCCTCAAACGGGGAGAACTCGAAAAAGTGGTGGTGATCCTGGGTAGTGCAACTCCTCAGCTGGAGACGTTTTATCATTCCGTCCATGACGGAGCCCCCGAGTATGAGACCCTCAATTCAAGGATTCTGGAACGTCCTCTTCCAACCGTACATGTGGTCGACATGCGGGTCGAGTTTCAAAAGCAAGGTAAATCGGTCGTGCTGTCCCAACTGCTCCAGGAATCCATCGCCGAAAGGTTGGATCGCAAGGAGCAGGTCCTGGTCTTGTTGAATCGCAGAGGATACGCGTCGGCCCTGCTGTGTCGAAGCTGTGGGAGCACGGAGATCTGTGAAAACTGCAGCCTCAGCCTCACCTATCACCATGATTCCAATCGCTTACTTTGCCACTATTGTGGGTATTTGAGGTCGGTCCCCAAACGATGTCGGGCCTGCGGCAACGAGTATATTCACTTTCTCGGTCACGGCACCCAGAAGGTTCAGGAAATCCTGGAAACCCTCTTTCCCAAAGCAGCCATAGCCCGTTTGGATCGGGACACGGTGCGGAGAAAAGGGAGTTTACAAAAGATTCTAGGGGCATTCGGGTCGGGTCAGACCGATATCCTGATTGGAACCCAGATGATCGCCAAGGGACATGATTTTCCACGGGTCACGCTGGTGGGAGTTCTAACTGCCGAGCAAAGCCTGCGGATGGCGGACTTTCGCGCTGCGGAAAGAACCTTTCAACTTCTCACCCAAGTTGCAGGGCGAGCCGGAAGAGGAGAACATCCCGGGGAAGTGATCATCCAGACCTACTATCCCGATCATTACAGTCTGCAACACGCTCGTTCTCAAAATTACCGGCTCTTTTTTGAGGAGGAGATTCGTTTTCGGCGCAATTTTCGCTATCCCCCCTTCACAGTCCTGGCCAATCTCATGGTCCGAGGGCGACCCCAGACGAAAACCCGACGGGCGGCGGAGCAGGTAGCCGACCTGTTGCTTCAGCAACGGACACGCCTTTCAGCTCAACGGCGCATGCGGGTTCTGGGACCCGCCCAGGCACCTCTTGAAAAACTCAAAGGCGATTACCGCTTTCAGATTTTGATCAAGAGCACCAATCGAAAGGAGCTTCACGAAGTGCTCGAGTCTGCCATGGAAGAGCTGAGCCAGAAAAAAGTATTGGGAAGAAATCCTTCCATTGATATTGACCCGATGAACTTGCTCTAATGAAACAGTGAAGACGGTTCGAATCCATGACAAAGTTTTGAAGCAGATGGTTGGACATGCCCGTCGTGAATACCCACTGGAGTGTTGTGGGCTCTTGTCAGGTAGTGGTTGGAAGATCGATGGCATACGAGGAACCGGGAATCAAAGCCAGAGCCGGGAAAGATTTTTCATCCCGGTTGAGGAACTCTTTGCATTTTTTCGGGAATTGCGGGGAAGTGGTAAAGAACATTTAGGGATTTATCATTCTCATCCCACCACCGGGAGCCTTCCTTCCTCTCGTGATGTGGCCGAGTTTCACTATCCGGAGGTCAGTTACTGGATTGTTTCCTTGAAGGGGAAAGAGCCGAGTGTTCGCTGTTTCTTCTGGGAGAAAAGGGGTTTCAAAAACGTTAACTTTGGGGTGTATGGTTCTCCGGTAGACGGACAGAAAGGTGTAAAATGAAATCAGTGCAGACTGTCCCGAGAAAACCAGATATTTTTGCCAATATCCGAGATTCGGCTCCCGTTGAGTTGCTGGAGTTTCTGGATCAGATTGTCATCCTGTTGCCTGAAGGGTTCAGATATCGTCTCAAGCAGGTCTTCGACACGTTGCCTTCCCATGGCGATAATCTACAAAAGGTCCTGGAGCTGGTTCGGAGTCAATGGAAGGATATTCAATCTCAGGATGGGGTCCAAATTGCGATTGTTGGTCCGGGACGGACAGGGAAATCCTCCCTTCTTGCTGCGCTAACCCAACGGCAACTGGCTGGATCGAAGCCCATCTTTACCCTGGTTGATATACTTGATGTGTATCGGGGTGACAAGCCCGATGAAACACTGTCTCAGAAACTCCAGGATATAGACCTCATCCTCCTGATTCTGGATGGTCGATATGAGCTCTCCAACAGCACAAAAGAAATGTATGAGAGACTCAACAGCTTGAATAGGCCAGTACTGGTTGTCCTCAACAAGATCGATCTGGTCCAAACACCTCGGGATGCGGTCAGATCGGCCCGAAGGCGCTTGGGAACCAACGTTTTTTCCACCTCTTTGGTGCAACCGGAAACCATTGAGCGACTCTTGAAAGCGATTCTGGATACGGACCCAAAGACCCTTTCTTCCCTCACTCAAAGTTTTCCAGAGTTTCGTCGCAGTATTTGTCATGGAATCGTCAGCCAGGCCGCGCTTTCGGGAGCCATCGTGGGGGCTATTGGAATTCCCATAGCCGACTTTTTACCCATGACGGCCATTCAAACGGGAATGCTCTTGAAGATCGCGCGGACTTTCGGTTATCCACTCAACCGGCAAAGAGCCCGAGAACTGCTGCCCATGTTGGCGGCTGGAGTTGCCGCCCGAGAGGGGAGCCATTGGCTGAGGCGCCGCTATCCCGAATACCGGAAACTTATCTCCATATCCGTTGCGGGAATCTGCACTTTTGGTCTGGGACATGCGGCCATTCAATACTTCGAAACTTTGTCCGATTTTCTGAAGGAAGATCAAGCCACTGATTTGTCGTCACCTGCTATGGGGTGGGAGATTCACTGATGGGGCAAAACGGCAGGGAGGAACTGGCCGAGTTGGCGGTGGGGCGTCGCAAGGGAACTCGCTCCTTGCGCCTTGCACTCCTGATTACCGTGATCCTTATGCTGGTGGAGTTCGTGGGCGGCCTGTGGACGAACAGTTTGGCTCTATTGGCCGATGCAGGACACATGCTCACAGATGCCGCTGCATTGAGTTTGAGCCTGTTTGCAGTGGGGTTCATTCTCCGCCCGGCGACTCCCGAAAAAACCTATGGTTACTTCAGGGTGGAGATTTTAGCTGCCCTGATTAACGGTTCGGCTTTGTTGGTGATTTCCTTTTTTATCCTTTACGAAGCCTACCATCGTTTTCTGCAGCCGGAAGCGATTAAAAGTCTGGAGATGCTGGTGATCGCAGGTTTGGGACTGGTGGCGAATTTGATATGTGCTCGCATCCTGCACCAATGTGAGATCGACAGTCTCAATATTCGAGGAGCTTTTCTGCATGTGATCGGAGATGTTCTGGGCTCTTTGGGTGCCATCCTTGCCGGTCTGCTCATCTTGTTCTGGAAAGCCTATTGGGCCGATCCCGCAATCAGTATTCTGGTCAGCTTCCTTATCCTGTATAGTGCATGGAAGTTGGTAAAGGATGCCGTTCTGGTCCTCTTGGAGGGCACGCCGGCCCATGTTAATTTGGCAGTAATGAAGCAGGCCCTTTGCAGGGTTGCGGGGGTGGACTCCATTCACGATCTTCATGTCTGGACATTGACTTCCGGTGTACATGCCATGACTTGTCATGCAGTGGTAGCCCAGCAAAACAGCCGGCGTCGGATTCTGGAGCAACTCATTGCCGTCTCTCGGGAGCAATTCGACATTCTTCACGCAACGATTCAGATCGAACATGAAAATCCCTGTCCCAATGAAACAACTTTCTGTCATTAGCACCGACCTTAGCTTTCCAAACTCGAAACTGTTTGGAAGAAAGGACCCGTCCAACTAGATGCCCAAAGAGTTTGACCGGAGGCCTGAGGATTCGAAGCGTCCGACTGTAGAGGAGTCAGGGGGGGTGCCCGTAAATCGGCCCCTGCAACAGAGTCCGGAGACACTTGAACTGAACTATAGCTGGATCGGGCAGTTTCAGAGCCAGCATTCCCAGTATTCGTTTGTCAAAAATGAGGAGATTCCCTGGACCGATCTCAAGGTGGAGCTGTTTGAAGCGCGTGTGGCTCTTGTGACCACGGTGGGAGTTCATGTCAAGGACCAGAAGCCCTTCAGTATCTCTCCGGGAGAGATTACCCCGGAGTTGGCCCAGTTCAATTTTCGGGAAAAGGGAGATCCCAGCCTACGCCTGATTCCGGCATCAGTGGATGTTAGCGAGTTGTGGATTGCTCATCCCTACCTGGATGTGAGTGGGTTCGAAGAAGATGTCAACGTCGTTTTCCCCTTGGAAAGATTGCAAGAACTGGAGGAGGAGAACTTCATCGGAGAGATTGCCGCGCAACACATTTCATTTATGGGCTACGTGACCAACCCGGTGGACCTGGAAGCCTCTGCTCAGGATGCCGTTGAACACTTGAAGCAAGACAAAGTCGACATTGTTGTGCTGACTCCAGGCGAAGTCTTGAGCCACCAGAGTATGGTGGTGATTCAGCGAGCCATAGAAGCAGCCGGAATTTCGACTATCAGCATCGCCCTCTGTCGAGATGTGGTGGAATCGGTAGGAACGCCCCGATCGGTTCATTACGGTTTTCCCTTCGGGTTTACTCTGGGAGAGTCCAACGATCAGTCCATCCAGCTGAGAATCCTGAAGGATACGCTTCGCTCCCTGGGAGACATCGACCAACCGGGAACCATCGTGGATCTCCCGTATGAATGGGTTTAGCCCGGACTACGCATAAATTCTCTACTGCAGCGCCGAAATCATCCGCCCTGCCAGCGTTGCGCTCGTTCGGCTTCCTCAGCGTACTCTCTAGTACGCTTGCGGGAGCCTCTCGTCGCGCGTGGCGCAACGCACGCAGGTCGGCGCTCTCGTCGCTTCGTGACGAGAACCTATGCATAATCCGGG
>CBDUTA010000012.1:0-21957 GCA_965369785.1 uncultured bacterium | reverse complement strand
CTGACAATACCTGTAAACCATGTCTTGGAAGTTGACACCTGAGGTGCCTCCCACACTCAACTTAGCCCCCATATAACTACCCATATAACCTGAGAAGTGGCAGAGATCTCTGGAATGTGGGAGGCACCTCAGGTGCCGAATCCGAAGACTGACACTCCAGGTCATCTCGGTACCAACGCCGGTCACATCTATATGAATGGATATCCGCGGGGAAAACTTTTTCAAATTTTAACTCTTTTTATATCCATTACTTAACCAGATCTTGAAGGAAGAATCGCCCTATTGGAACCCCTTTTGCTTAGTTGCTGGTTATGAAGCAAGACAGAAAAGGGTTTTCGTCCACCGAACTTCTCATCGTCGTCGTCATTGTCGTTGCGGTCATTCGCGAATTCGTGATTCCCAATTTCTTCTAGCCGGGATTATGCACTAGAGATTGAGAACTCAATAATCTCGACGGATCGCGTTGCCCAGATACTCTGCACGAAAGCACGAAAGCACGAAGTCACGAATCAGTAGAATGGGGCATTTCTTTCACGTAAAGGTCGCGCTTCGGGTAAGGAATTTCGATGCCTGCTTCGGCCAGGGCCTTGTAGAGTAAAGTGTTCAGCAGGTCCTGAATCCTACCCTTCAGCACCGGTTCCTTGATCCAATAGAGGAGCTCAAAGAGGAGGGCAGAGTCCCCAAACCCGCGGAAACGAACCTGTGGCTCCGGATCAAGAGCCAAACCACCTTCCTTGGCCGCCTCCTGGGCCACCTCCAGTAAAAGTTTTCTCACCAAGTCGACATCGGATCCGTAGGCGACACCAACGGGAATGCGATTCCGATATTTCAGGTAGGGTCCGCCGCTTTCGTTGATGATCTTGGAGTTCCCAATGGTGGCGTTGGGGATGGTGATTTCCACGTCGTCACGAGTGAGTATCCGGGTACTGCGAATCCCGATTTTTGTCACGCGACCCCGTTCGCCTCCGTCCAGCACAATAAAATCACCGATCTTATAGGGGGCGTCGGCCAGGATAAAGACACCCGCAAAAAGATTGGCCAGGCTGTCCTTGGCTGCAAAACCTACGGCGATACCGATAATCCCGGCCGATGCCAACCAGGCCGTGACATCCACATTCCAGGAAATCAGTACGAAGTAAAGGGCACCCCCAAACAGGATTATTCGGGCAGAGATGTCGAAAAGGGGCTTGGTGTCGGGTTGGACAAGGTGAAATCTTTCCGGCTGCCGAGTCATCCAGTCCAGAATGAGAAGAATCAGGCGAATCCCTAAAACGAGCCAGAGCAAAACGACAAGAGTTTTGATCAGGCCAAAACTAATAAAAGCAAAGGCGGCGGGAAGCTCGATCAGAGTGACCGCAACCGCCAATCCGGCTGCCAGAACAGAGTAGAAAATAGGTTTGTGGATCATGGCCAGCATCTGATCGTCGAGTTTGCTGGTCGTCTTCTGGGTGAGCCGAGTGAGTCCCCGTGTGAAAATCCAGTCTGCCAGCTTGGCCAGCACCAGGGATGCCAGCACGACACCCAGCGCCTGGATGTAAGGATTATTTCCTACCTCCAATAAAGTTGCTTCTATCGTTTCCATGGCGTTTTCTTACTCCCCTTTACCCACGAATCATTTTATTCCCTGGTGAAACATTTGATATCCTATTGCCTCTTTTCCTAAAGAAAGTGAGACGAAAAAAACTTATGGTACACAAAGTTATCATTTTAGGCTCTGGTTGCGCCGGTTCCAGTTCAGCTATTTATACGGCTCGGGCCGATCTGGAACCGCTGGTCCTGGAAGGACATGAACCTGGAGGGCAGCTGTCAACGACCACTGACGTGGAGAACTACCCAGGGTTTCCCGAAGGCATCCAGGGTCCCGAACTGGTGGATCGAATGAAACAACAGGCACAGCGGTTCGGCGCAAACTACAAGATGGAAATAGCGAAGGAAGCCGATCTGAGCAAACGTCCGTTTACGATATCGACCGAGAAGGCCAACTATGAGGCGGAAACCCTTATCGTGGCTTCGGGCGCCTCGGCTATTCTGCTGGGGCTACCGTCAGAAAAGGAACTCATTGGGTACGGTGTATCGACTTGCGCGACCTGCGATGGATTCTTCTTTCGTGACCAGAAGATCATGGTAGTGGGTGGCGGAGATACGGCAATGGAGGAGGCTCTGTTTCTCACTAAGTTTGCCGAAAAGGTGATCGTTGTTCATCGACGAGACGAACTGCGGGCTTCCAGGATCATGGCCGATCGGGCGCTCAACCATGAGAAGATCGAGTTTATCTGGGATTCGGTGCTGACCGACATCCTGGATTCCCAAAAGAAAAGCGTTGAGGCGGTGAAGCTGAAAAATGTGAAGACCGAAGAGGAAACAACCCTGGAGATTCAGGGAGTTTTCATTGCCATCGGCCACAAGCCCAACACCACAATCTTCGAGGGTCAACTGGAGATGGATCAGGAGGGGTACGTCGTTATCCATGAAGGCTCCAAGACCAGTGTGGAAGGAGTTTTCGCGGCGGGAGATGTGCATGACCGTATTTATCAGCAGGCCGTGACCGCCGCCGGAGCAGGATGCCGGGCAGCCATCGATGCGGAAAAGTTTCTCGACGGGCTGGAGCAGACCGACAGCACGGCCCAGGCCGGCGCTGAGGCGGGTGCCTCTCGCCCCTAACGGACTCTCAGCCGGAATGATGCATACTCTCCCGGCTACAGATCAAAAATCAAAAGAGTGGGTCAGTTTGATCACGAATGAGCGGTCCATTTCAGCAGGTGAGTCCGTACGGTTGCGAGAATCGTTGTAGACGATAAACAGATCATCGCCCGGCCGATAAATGTAGTTCAGCCGAAAATTGAACCCAATCACATCGCGGTCGCTATTGTACTGGAGGGTGGTACTCGTCAACCATTTTCGGCTCAACGCCACGTTGATGCCGTTGTTCACCTGGTGGAAGGTGACCGGTTCTCCTCCAAACAGACTGATCTTGTTAATGGAATAGGCCACGTCCGCCGAAAAGCGACTGCTGAGCTTAAAGACCGGGTTGACCTGCCACTGCTGGCGTCGGCCACCTTCTCCGTAGTAATCCTTTTCAAAGCGGTAACTAAAACTACCGCTCACCATGCGAGCTGGATTGAAGGAGTAGTTTATGGGGACGTACCACCAACTGTAGAGCCCCGGTGGGACGACTAATCCGCCCGGAAGGTTAAGCGGGGCGGTGAGATTTTCCGTCGGCCGGTGAGGCCCGATTCGAAGCGAGCCGCCGTTCTGAAAGAAGGTGTTAAAGCCCAAATGATGGATTCGTGTTTCAAGCTCTTGGGTCGCTACCGTTTGGAACTCCTCCAGATGGTAGGAAAAATTGAACTGACGAATGAGATCGCTGTTGGGGCGGGGGGAGATAGTAAACCGGGAATCGAGTTTGCGGGTGCCGGGTCGTTCAATAAAGCCCAGGTCCGACTGAAAGTTTTCATCCAACAGGACATAGTTGAAACTGGTATCCAGTAGATCGTCCCGCCAACCCACCGAGAACGATCCCATCCACTCGTTATCTGAAATGCCATCGGTGAAAGACCTGCCAAACATTCCATTGAGATTCAGATGCTCAAAGAAAATCAGGTTTTGATCGATTCCGACCACCCGGTTGAAATCCCCTCCCTCAGCCTGCCGGTTGGTGACAAAGACTCCCAGGGTAGAGCGTGATAAAAGGTCTCGTTTCAGGCGCATGACGGTGAAATTATCGCCTGGCTGGAGTCCGAAATCATCGGTTTGAGCGTTCAGGAACCCCACCGTGAATTTTTCCCCGACCCTGCCCGTTAGCTTAACTCCGCCTAACATGGGAATCTCTTCTCCAGCATCGGAAAGGCCGATGCGACGACTGTGGTAGAGCTTGACTTGAGCACGGCGCTCTCCTCGAACGATGCCGAATTCGAAAATGCCGGCTCCTTCCAGAAAGAACTCTCTTTTTTCCGGGAAAAAGACCGGCACCCGTTCAAAATTAATGATTTGGTCGTCGACTTCCGTCTGAGCGAAGTCAGTGTTGAGAGTGGCATCAAGAGTCAAGCCTGAGGTGATCGGAAATTTGAGATCTTCCAGGCCCACATCGCCCAGAAAGTTGGTGTTTCGCTGGGCCGACCCTCGGGTGATGATGCGGGTGTTGATATAAGGCTTGATCCGAACTCTTAAGCTGTTTTCCGTTTCCGTCAGGCCGCCCAGGTGGCCTGCCTGAGAGACTTCGTGAAAGTCAAAATCCCTGCTGGAGTTGTTCCAATAGGTAAATTCGTTTTTGCGCCGGATGATCCGTTCGAAATCTACTCCAAAAGTCTTTTCTTTTCCTGAGGAGGAAGAGAAGCGAATCGATTTGAGGGGTATCCGGATTTCGGCAGACCAACCCTCCTCGTCGATGTTGGTTTCCACCTCCCACTTTTCATCCCAGCTGACATTGACGTTTATTCCTTCTTCGGTAATCAATGCATCGTATTGGGTGCCTCTGGGGTTGATCCGAAACAGGAAGGCGTTTCGGTGATCGTGAAAGGTGTCCAAAATGATGGCAAAGCTGTCGTCATTCCCAAAGGTGTCGTCGCGGCGAAGTTCCCTTGCCAGAATGCCTTCCGGCTGACTGTCCAGACAGCGCACCCCGAAATAAAGGTTTTCCTTGTCGAAAAGGGCACGGACTTCAGTTTTCTCGGTGGCCGGCATCCCTTCGTTGGGATCCTCCTGAGTAAAGTCTCCAACCACATTGGACCGGCTCCAGGCTTCCTCGTCGAGTTTTCCGTCCAAGACCAGAGACCCCTCCATGAGTGTGAGGTTCAGCCACTTCTTCCCGTGCTGCTGCCTCTCAGGAGTACCCTGGGCCACCAAGACTGGCTGCAGGAAAAGCAACAGGAGTAAAAAAGAACCAATTTCTCTCAGGGTTTGCATCATTATCCGGTCCCTCGCACCGTTACGCTTCTTTTCCATTGAACCTCAAGTAGATCTCCCTGTTTCCTCAGTTAAATAAAACGGGTGTGTAGATGCAGCGCACATTATGATCCTAGAGCCAGCCATATTCAAGTAGTCATGTCAGGCCCGGGCCGGCGCTGAGGCGGGTGTGACAGGCTCCTGATTCGTGGCGATCGGCCAGGGTCAAAATCAAAAATCAAAAGAGTGGGTGAACTTGATCGCCAGTGTGCGGTCCAGTTCGGCCGGTGCATCGGTCCGGTCGCGAAAATCGTTGTAGACGATGAAGAAGTCATCGCCTGGACGATAGATGTAGTTGAGCCGAAAATTGACTCCAATCAAGTCATTGGCGCTGTTGTACTGAACCTTCACGCTGGTCAACCATTTCCGGCTGAAAGCAATGTTCAGACCGTTGTTGACTTGATGGAAATTGGACTCTTCCTGCCCGGCCAGGCGAATCTGATTGATGGAGTAATCGATATCCAGAGACACCCGGCTGTTGAACTTGATCCTCGGCTGGATCTGCCAGAGTTGGCGTCTGCCGCCCTCTCCATAGTAATCTTTCTCATAGCGATAACCGAAGCTGCCACTGATTTTACGGGCAGGGTTCAAGGAATAAGTCAGCGGAAAGTACCACCAGCTGTAACGCCCTACAGGGACGGTCAATCCTCCCGGAAGGCGCAGGTCTTCGAAGAGATTCTCTGTTTCGTGGTGGGGAGCAATTCGGATCCAGGCTCCACTGTGAAAGCGAATGGTGTGGTTGAAATGATGGAACCGGGTTTCCAGCTGGTTGTCTGTTACCCTTTGGAAATCCTCCAAACGGTAGGAAAACAGAAGCTGGCGGATGGTATCGCTACGGGGACGGGGGGAAATCGCGAAGCGGGGCTCCAGCTTGCGCGTTCCGGGGCGCTCCAGGAAACCCAGATCCGCCTGAAAGTTCTCCTGCAGCAAGGTGTAGCTGAAACCCGCGTCCAGGAGATCGTCCTTCCAGGCTCCGGACACGGCTCCGATCCACTGGTTTTCATCAACGCCGGTGGTGAAGGAGCTGCCCAGCAGTCCCGTCAATGTCAGGTGTTCGTAAAAGATAAGATTTTGATCCACCCCCACCACCCGATTGTAATTGTTTCCCTCGGCTTGACGGTTGGTGAGAAAGAATCCCAGTGAAGATCGGGTAAAGGCGTCCCGTTTCAGCCGGAAGACCGTAAAGTTATCGCCTGGACGAAGCCCGAAGTTGTCGGTTTGAGCATTCAAGAATCCCAAGCTGAATTTTTCCCCAACTTTACCTGCCACTTTCACGCCCCCCAGCATGGGGATTTCCTTTCCGGTGTCGGAAAGACCAATGGTGCGACTGTGGTACAGCTTGATCTGAGGTCGACCTTCACCCCGAAAGATACCAAATTCGAAGATGCCGGCGCCCTCCAGGAAAAATTCCCTCTTTTCCGGAAAAAAGACGGGAAACCGGTCAAAGTTGATGATTTGATTGTCGACTTCCGTCTGGGCGAAATCGGTGTTGAGGGTGGCATCCAGAGTCAGGCTTGAAGTGATGGGGAGTTTGAGATCCTCCAGGCCCACGTCCCCCAGATAGTTGGTGTTTCGGTCCACAGCTCCTTCGGTGGTCACCCGGCCGTTTAGGTAGGGCTTAATCCGAAGCCGCAAGCCACGGCCCTTTTCCGCCATTCCCCGTAAGTGTCCGGCCTGGGACACCTGCATAAAGTCAAAGTCTCGGCTGAAATTGTTCCAGTAGCTCAGTTCGTTCTTGCGCCGAATCACACGTTCGAAGTCGACACCAAAGCTAGCGTCGTCACTGGACGAGGAGGAGAAGCGGATGGATTTCAGCGGAATCTGGATCTCAGCGAACCAGCCCTCCTCATTCATCCTGGCTTCCACGGCCCACTTTTCGTCCCAATTGGTGTTGACATCTCTTCCCTCGTCGGTGATCAGGGCGTCGAACTGCGTACCTTTGGGATTAATTCGAAACAGGAAGGCGCTTCGGTGGTCGTGAAAGGTGTCCAAAATGACAGCAAAACTGTCGTCGTTGTCAAAGTTATTGTCCCGCCGCAGCTCGGTGGCCAAGATTCCCTCGGCCTGGCTGTCCCAGCACTCCACCCCAAAGTAAATGTTTTCCTTGTCGTAAAGGACGCGAACCTTAGTCTTCTCGGTGGAGGGCATCCCTTCGTCAGGATCCTTTTGGGTAAAGATATAGGCCTCGTCGGCTCGGCTCCAGGCTTCCTCGTCGAGTTTTCCATCCAGGACCAGAGGCCCCTCCTTGAGTGTGAGGTTCAGCCACTTTCTCCCGTGTTGCTGGCCCTCAGGAGTATCCTGGCCCAGCAAGATCGGCTGCAGGAAAAGCAGCAGGAGTAACAAAGTGCCTGATTCTCTTAGGGTTTGCCTCACGATCCGGTCCCTTGCACAGTTGCGCTTCTTTGCCATTGAGCCTAAGACCAATCTCCTTTTGTCCTCAGCTAAAAAAACAGGTGTGTGGATGCGGCCCACATTATGATCCCAGAGCCAGCCACATTCAAGTAGAGTCTTGAACCGACAACCGCCATCGAGAGAATCCCGTCTCTCTCGGGTTACAAGGTTCGCCTCTGCCTTGACTCCTCTCAGGTGAGGTGGGAAAATCAAGACGATTCGGCCCCTACTCATCGTGAATTTCACCCATTCCTTTGATTTTTGAGTTATATTTTCACGGCAGTCACAGCCAACCCATTGCATGGGAGATCAGGAGGACCCATTGAAAGTTCCTTTTGTAGACCTTTCCGCGCAGCATCGAGAAATTCGCGATGAGATCGACTCCGCCATAAAAGAAATTATTGACCAATCCTGTTTTGTGGGTGGGCCCCACGTCGAGAGTTTTGAGCGCGATTTTGCTGCTTACTGTGGGACCCGGTATGCAGTGGCCTGCAAGAGCGGAACGGACGCACTGAAATTGGCACTGATGGCCGTGGATGTGGGCACAGGAGAAGAGGTCCTCACGGTTTCGCATACCTTCATAGCAACCGTTGAGGCCATTACTTCAGTCGGTGCCCATCCCGTCTTTGTGGACATCGACAAAGCGACCTATCAGATGTCGCCCGAGCGGGTGGAGGAATTTCTGGAAGGGGAGTGTCGAGTTGAAGAAGATGGGCGAGTCGTCAACAAGAACTCGAATCGACCCGTTGTTGCACTCCTGCCCGTCCATCTTTATGGTCTCCCCTCCGATATGGGACCTCTTTTAGCCCTGGCCGACCGGTTTGGCCTGAAAGTGGTAGAAGACGCCGCACAGGCTCATGGCGCCACTTACCATTTTGACGGAGAAGACAAGAGGACGGGCACTTTCGGACAGGTAGGCGCCTTCAGTTTCTACCCGGGAAAGAACTTGGGAGCCCTGGGAGAAGGCGGTGCCGTTGTCACCGACGAGCAGGATAGGGACCAGAGAATGCGTCTCTGGAGAGACCACGGCCAAAACGAAAAATACTTTCATGTTTCACCGGACGGATGGAACATGAGGCTGGATACCCTGCAGTGTGCCGTGTTGAGTTTAAAATTAAAAAGGCTGGATGAGTGGAATGAAAAGCGACGACAGGCGGCCCAATGGTACCGGGAACGCCTCCAGGGCGATGATCGAATCGTCTTGCCCGTTGAGCCCAGTGGGCGAAAGCATGTCTATCATCTCTTTATCGTACGGGTCCCCAAAAGGCACCAAGTGAGGGAAGAATTGTCCAAGCAGGGAATCGGAGTCGGGCTCCACTATCCGATTTCCCTTCATCTTCAGAAAGCCTACCAGCATTTGGGATATAAGCCGGGAGACCTGCCTGCATCCGAAGCGGTTGCCGAATCAATCCTCTCCCTTCCCATGTTTCCTCATCTCACCGAGGAGCAGGTCGACTATGTGTGCCGTTCTTTGACCGCCGCACTTGGCTAGATGTTGGTGTATTCGTCCACATTTTGGGAATTCGGCACCTGAGGTGCCCCCATGCTCTGACTGCGCTCGTTGGCTCCAGCAGAGCCGCAGGCTTTAGCCTGCGGGCCGGTGTTGGGACCGCACGAACGGACCGAAAGCACGAATGCACGAGGTCACGAAGTGACCACAGCACGAAGTGACGCCCCCACCAATCCACGAACTCATGTAAAATTGAAACGTGGAATTTAGCTACACTCCAGAGCAGGATATTCTACGAGAGACGATTCGCGACTTTGCTCTCAATGAAATTGCCCCCCACAGTCTGGAGTGGGATGAGAAGCAGCACTTTCCCCTCGATGTGCTCAAAAAACTGGGCGAACTGGGTATGATGGGGGCCGTTGTCGACCCCAAATATGGGGGAGCGGGTCTGGGATACCCCGAATACGTTGTCGTCGTTGAAGAGCTTGCTCGAGTGGATGGATCCATCGCCCTTTCGGTAGCCGCCCATAACTCTCTGTGTGCCAATCACATCGATCTGCGGGGAAGCGAGGAGCAAAAGAAGAAGTACCTGACTCCGTTGGCCAACGGTAAGGCGCTTGGGGCCTGGGCCCTGACCGAACCGGGATCGGGCAGCGATGCAGCCAGTACCCAAACTCGAGCCACCCGGAAAGGCGGAGGATGGGTTTTAAATGGAGCCAAAAGCTTCTGCACTCACGGGAGTTATGCGGATACTTATGTCATTCTGGCGGTTACCGATGGGAGCAATGGAACACACGGGATGTCCAGTTTCATTGTGGAAAAGGGAACGCCAGGTCTCACGCCCGGAAAGAAGGAGAACAAGTTGGGATGTCGTTCCAGTGATACGGCTTCACTGTCCTTGGAAGAGTGTCGTGTGCCCGAGGAGAATTTACTGGGAGAGGAAGGAGAGGGTTTCATCGATGCCCTCAAGGTTGTTGATGGCGGGCGCATCAGCATTGCCGCCATGTCTTTGGGCATCGCCCAGGGATCCTTAGACTGCAGTATTAAATACTCGAAGGAGCGTCAGCAGTTTGGGCAGCCCATTTCCGATTTTCAGGCCATTCAGTGGAAATTGGCGGATATGGCGACTCGCATCGAGGCCGCCCGCTTGCTCACCTATCAGGCAGCCTGGATGAAGGAGCAGCAAGAGACATCCATTTCCAAATATTCTTCAATGGCTAAACTTTATGCCAGCGAGGTGGCCGTATGGGCCGCGGAGCAAGCCATTCAGATCCACGGAGGCTACGGGTATACCAAGGACTACCCGCCCGAGAAATACTGGCGTGATGCCAAGCTCGGTACCATCGGAGAAGGGACGAGCGAAATTCAGCGTATGGTGATTGCCAGGGAAGTGCTCAAATAGGGTGGCAGAGCAGACGGACTAAATGATCATCCCCAAAGAAGAGCTCTCCGAGCAAATCGAGAAGATACTTGAGGGCGACGTCCGAACCATCGCCCGTACCCTGACTCAGGTGGAGAACTCGCGGGATGGTCAGATCACAGAACTCCTCAGGGAATTGTTCTCCCGCACCGGCCAGGCCTTCGTTATCGGTGTCACCGGGAGTCCAGGTTCGGGGAAGAGCACCCTGGTGGACCAGTTAGCTCATCACTACAAGGATTTGGAGTCGAAGGTAGGTATCGTCCTGGTCGATCCGACTTCTCCCTTTTCCGGAGGTGCGATCCTGGGTGATCGCATCCGCATGCAGTCGCTTTTCACCGATCCTCGAGTGTTTATCCGGAGCATGGCCACACGGGGGAAAATGGGGGGACTTTCAACGGCCGTGGATGAGGCGTTGATGGTACTGGATGCAGCCGGCTATGGAACACTGATCGTGGAGACTGTGGGGGTGGGTCAGGATGAGATCGACATCGTGAAGACCGCCCACATAACCTTGGTCGTTCTGGTACCCGGGATGGGGGATGATATCCAGACCCTGAAGGCCGGCGTTATGGAGATCGGAGATATATTCGTCATCAACAAGGCGGACCGCAGTGAGGTCGCCAGAACCGAGCGCGAGTTGGAGGCTCTACTGTCCCTCACTTCTCGAGAGGATGGCTGGGAACCGCCCATTGTCAAAACCGTCGCCACCCGAGGTGAGGGCATCCTCGAACTGGTCGAAGCGATCGAGAAGTACCGCCCCCTGCTCAGCGAGCCCCAAAGTAGGAAACGAAGGGAAATTCCTTTGTTTCGGGAACGACTGGTGGAGAAGTTGCGAGATCATCTGACCCGTGACCTTCTGGAACGTATCCCTGAGGAAGAACTGGACCGGTATGCAGAAAAAATGATGACTCGGGAATTGGATCCGTATACCATCATGGATCTTTTGCAGAGGAAGCTCCAGGAGAAAACGGATGATTAAGAAAATCGCCCACGTGGGAATCGCTACCCAATCCATAGCCGTTGCGGAGGAGTTTTACAACTGTTTGGGTCTTGAGTTGAATCACATCGAAGTGGTCGAAGATCAAAAGGTGAAGGTGGCTATTCTGAAAGTGGGCGATTCGGCGATTGAATTGATGGAGGCGACTCAAGAAGACTCTCCGATCCAACGGTTTATGGACCGACGTGGCCCAGGGCTTCACCACATTACCCTTGAAGTTGATAACCTGGAAGAGCAGATTGCCTTTCTGAAAGAGAAGAGCATTAAGCTGATTGACGAGAAACCGAGGCAGGGTGCCGAGGGTTCGTTGATCGCTTTTGTTCATCCCGACTCCACCGGTGGTGTCTTGATTGAACTCTCTCAGCCTGCGCCCGAGGAGTTGTCGTGAAGTGGGGACAGTTTGAGCTGCACCTCATCTCGGATGGGGAGATTTGGCTGGATGGGGGTGCGATGTTTGGAGTGGTACCCAAACCCATGTGGGAGAAAAGGATCCCAGCCGATGAGAAGAATCGCATTCGCCTGGGTTTGAACTGTCTTCTCATCCAGACGGCTGAGAAAAACCTGCTCATCGATACCGGCTGTGGTTCTAACTATAGTGAAAAGGAGATTGATATTTATCGGATCGAGCACGAGACAGACATCCTCCGGGAATTGCAGAAAGTGGATGTCTCTCCTGAGAAGATTGATTTCGTGATCAATACACACCTCCACTTCGATCACTGTGGAGGAAATACCCGAAAGGAGGGAGAGGAGCACGTTCCCAACTTTCCCAACGCCACCTACATAGTTTCCGGCAAGGAACATGAGGATGCCAACAACCCCAACGAGAGGACCGTGGCGACTTACAGGCGCCAAAACTGGAAACCTCTGGAGGAGAGAGGATTGCTCCAGACGGTGGATGAAGATCAGGAGATCGTGCCCGGTGTTACTCTGGTTTCGACCCCGGGACACACGGCGGGTCACCAGTCGGTAAAGATCGAATCAGAAGGCAAGATTCTGTTTTACATGGCCGATCTGTGCCCCACTTCAGCCCACGTCTCTCTGCCCTGGATCATGGGTTTTGACCTTTATCCTGTAACGACTCTGGAGGTTCGGAAGCGGATCTATGCCCAGGCCGTCGACGAAGAGTGGCTCCTTTTCTTTGAGCACGACCCGGAGTTTCCCCTGGGCAGACTATCCCGGGAAGATGGGAAGTATGCTTTAGCATCCGAGCCCTGGGGGGAGGTACAAGGTTGAGTCAAGCAGAGATTGGCATCATCGGCGGCAGCGGGCTTTACGACATCCCGGGGTTGGAAGAGAAGATCGAGAGCCAGATCGATACTCCCTTCGGCAGTCCCAGCGATGCCTATATTCTGGGCCGCTTGGAAGGAAAACGTGTGGCGTTCCTGGCCCGTCATGGGAGAGGACATCGCATTTTACCCGCCGAGTTGAATTTTCGGGCCAACATCTATGGGTTCAAAATGCTCGGGGTAAAGCGGCTTCTCTCGGCCAGTGCAGTCGGTTCCCTGAAGCTGGAACATAAGCCCATGGATTTTGTCCTCCCCGACCAGTTTGTGGACCGCACTCGCCAGCGCGTCTCGACTTTTTTTGGGGAAGGCATCGTTGCCCACATCGGCTTTGCTGATCCCATCTGTTCCCAATTGGCAGAGCAAGTGGAAGTCGCGGCTGGAAATATCAACTTTCCCATCAAGAGGGGTGGATCTTACGTCTGTATCGAAGGACCTGCTTTTTCCACCCGTGCTGAATCGGAACTCTACCGGAGCTGGGGGATGGATCTGATCGGGATGACCAATATACAGGAAGCCAAGTTGGCCCGAGAGGCCGAAATCTGCTACGTCACTATTGCCATGGTCACCGACTATGATTGCTGGCATGAAGAAGAGGACCCGGTGACGGTTGAGATGCTGTTGGGTTATCTGGAGAAGAACAGCGGGAATGCCCAAAAGGTGATTAAGGAGGTTCTCAAGAACTTGCCCGATCAGGTTGAGTGTCCCTGCCAGCATGCCTTGCGGGATGCCATAATTACCCAGCCGGATGTGATTCCTGAGAAGACCAAGGAAAAGCTCAAAGCCGTTATCGGAAAGTACTTGTAGAGAGGAGAACAAAATGCCGTCAATACTTGCGGTGGGATCGGTAGCCTACGACTCAGTCAAGACTCCCTTTGGGGAAGCGGAAGAAGTTCTGGGAGGCTCCGCGACCTTTTTTAGCGTGGTGGCCAGCTTTTTTTGCCGAGTAGACCTGGTGGCCTGTGTGGGTGAAGATTTTCGTCGCGAGGACGTCCAATTTCTAGAATCACGAAATGTCAATCTAGAGGGCCTGGAATATGTGGAGGGGCGAACATTCCGCTGGAAGGGTGAGTATGGATACGACTTGAACGAGGCCCACACGCTGGAAACTGAACTCAATGTGTTTTCCAATTTTCGGCCCAAGATTCCGGATAAATATCGCGCTTCGGAGTATGTTTTTCTGGGAAACATCGATCCAGCTCTGCAAAGGGAAGTCCTTTCTCAGGTGCAAAAGCCTCAACTAGTAGCTTGTGACACCATGAACTATTGGATCGAGGGCCGATTCCAGTCCCTTGTACAGACACTGAAGAATGTAGGTATTCTGATCATCAATGACGCCGAGGCTCGGCAGCTGGCCAATGAGGTGAACCTGGTTCGGGCGGCCCGTAAGATTTTGGGCTGGGGTCCTCGAATCGTGGTGATCAAGCGGGGTGAATACGGAGTTTTGATGTTTCAAGCCCAAGGTGAGCAGAACCTGGATCAAGGGAGTGCTCTGAGTACGCCTGTCTCCGGGGAGGATCTTTCCATCTTCGGCGCGCCGGCCTATCCCCTTGAAGATGTCTTTGACCCCACTGGGGCGGGAGACAGTTTTGCCGGAGGATTTATGGGGTATCTGGCAGGTATCAATCGTCTGGATACCAAGGCCATTCGCCAGGCCACTATCTTCGGGTCGGTTATGGCCAGCTTCTGCGTGGAAAAATTTTCCCTCGATCGACTCCGGGATCTAACCTACACGGAAATCGAGTTGCGCTATAAGGAATTCAGAGAGATGACCCATTTTGAAGATATCGAGGAACTGAACGAAGTCCTATCTTCGTAGCGTGCCGCGCTGTCAGCGGCACGCGTTCCAGGTTTCAAGTTCCAGGTCTGAATTTGAGATCACAAACAAATCCCAAATCCTAAATTCCAAATCCCAAACAAACTCATCAGAACAAAATAGTCTGTGAACCCACACTCTCAGAGGCTTTGAACTCGGAATCAAGAGTTTGAATTTGTTTGGGATTTGGAATTTAGGATTTCCGGCCTCCGGCCGGCGTGGGATCAGTTTTCCAATCCTGGGCGATACTTTGCCAGTAAGTCGTTGAACTCCCGGCTGTAGCGCAGACTATCCAGATCGGAGCTTATCTTAAGCAGTTCATCCAGAACCAGGCGGACGTATCTCTGAGGTTCCCTCTCGAAGGCCACTTTCAGATGTTTCAAGGCCTCCTTCGGTTCGTTCTGACGGGCCCACAAAAAGGCAAGTCGCAAGCGACCCCAGGCACTGTCGGAGCCGTATTCAATAGCCTTCAAGTAGTGGGCCCGGGCCTCATCGAAGTCTTTTCTTTCATCCAGAACCAGGGCCAGATTATAGTGAGCAGCACCGTGCTGGGGATCGATTTGAAGGGCTCGTCTCAGCAAGTCAATGGCTTCTTCAGGGCGCTTCTCATTCACATAGAGAGTCCCTAGATTGTAGAGGGTGTCCAGGTCTTGTGGATCATAGCCAAGGGCCCTTTCGTAAGCCTCAATGGCTTCCATCCCACTCCCTGTTTGGGCCAGGACATCACCCAGTTGGGCCCAGAGCAGAGCGTTTTCCGGCTCTTGCTGAAGGGCTCTGCGAAAGTAGTCCTCTGCCTGGATGTGTTTCCCTCGCCGTTTGGCGATGACACCCAGGTTGGCCAGGTTGACGGCCAAATCCAGGTTTGAACGCAGTAATCTCTCCTGGGCCTCCTCAAGGTCATTTCGATCGAGAAGAAGATAACCCAGTTCCTGAGCCAGTTCCTGGTGGGTGGGTTCTATGGACTCGGCTTTCAAAAACTGCTCGAGGGCCAAATCGTCTTGACCGACCTGCCGATGTAGTATGCCCAGAAAATAATTGGCCTGAAAGTCATCGGGAACATCCGTGAGAAACCTTCGATAGTTCTTGATAGCCTCGTTCCTCTGACCCAGGGATTGTTGAGACAATGCCAGATCAAAATAGGCCCCCACGGGATTGGGTCTCAATTCCAAAACCTGCTCAAAGGCCCGAGCAGCCTGTTCATATTCCCTTTGTTGATAACGAGTCCGACCCATCAATCGCCAGGTCTCGTAATTCTGTGGATCCAGCTCAAGGGCCCTGGCGAGATCTTCGGCTGCATGACCCAAGTCCTCCACCTCGAGTCTGAGCCGGGCACGAAGGAGATAACCGCTAGTTCTCTCAGGTTCCAGAGTGATCAAAGCGTCAAGCTGGTCCAAGGCCAGCCTGCGTTGTTCCTGTTTGACATAGACGAGGGCCAGATTGTAGCGGGCGGCAGAAAAATCGGGAGCCAATTCGACCGCTTTCTTAAAGTATTCCGTCTGCTGCGGGGAGTTCTCCTCAGGGGTGCCGATCAGCTCCTCTCCTTTGCGAAACCATTCCAGGGCATCGGGATCTACCACCGGGGTATTTTGCAGCAGAGCCGTCAGGAGTAAAAGGGATGCCCACTGAGTCGCCATTCCTACCATTTTAGCCCGGATGATGCATTAGTTCTCTACATTAGGACGAAAGCACGAAAGCACGAACTCACACGCCCGAAGGGCGCTACGGATAGAGTAGATACTTTTCTCGAGTCTGTTTGAACTCCTGGAGGGCCGGTTGCCACTGATCCACGATTTCCTCAACCGGCTTTCCCCGGAGTAGTGCTTCACGAACGGAACTGTTTCCGATCAGACGGTCGAAGAAGGTGTTGTTGAACTGAAGTTGCTGGGGGTGGAGCTTCCGCACCTCCGCCAGGAGATGAAGCAGGATGCGAAGGGGATCCAGTGAGTTACGGTCCAGGACATGAATCTGAATACCCTGAGAGGGCTCATCCTGATATTTTGAAAATGTCGGAGTAAAAGCCTGTTGGCGGAAGCGCACACCGGGAAGCTGGAGCCGATTTAATCGATCCACCAACTCTCGGCTATTCAGCCAGGGAGCTCCAATGTACTCAAAGGGTCGGGTGGTCCCACGACCTTCCGAGAGATTGGTTCCCTCAATCAAACAAAGACCGGGATAGACGATGGCCGTGTTCACGGTAGACATGTTGGGGGAGGGGGAGATCCACTCCAGGCCCGTCTGATCGTACCACTGTTGGCGTTTCCAGCCTCCAAGAGGCACTACTTTGAGATCACAACCCAGATCGGTTTCTTGATTGAGCATCCGAGCCAGCTCTCCAGCCGTCATCCCGTAGCGAATGGGTAGCGCATAGATGCCCACGAAGGACTCATATCCGGGCTGCAAAACCGGACCCTCAACGCGTGAGCCGTCAATGGGGTTGGGACGATCCAGAACGATAAAGGGAATGCCCTGTTCGGTAGCCGCCTTCATACTCAGGAACATTGTGGAGATGTAGGTATAGAAGCGGACTCCCACATCCTGGATGTCGTAGAGGAGCACTTCAACGTCCTTTAACATCTCAGCTGAGGGGGCCTGTGTTTCCCCGTAGAGGCTGTACACATTCCCGTAGGTGGCTATGGCTTTCTCCGCCTGTGTCTGTGCCAGTAGCCCATGTTCGGGAGCGAACAGCGCGACCAACTCGACGTCCGGATGGTGAGCCAGCAGATTCATGGTGGCTTCCAGATTGGAATCGACGCCGGTAGGATTGGTGATCAATCCGACACGCTTTCCCCGGATCCAATCCCAATAGGGCTCTTCAAAGAGACGATCGGTGCCCACTCGAACCGGGCCTGCGGGCTCAAGTGAGGGAGAGAGTGAAGGGGAGCAAGACAGGGAAAGACCGAGAAGGAGAACGGGAACAAGGGTGAAGAAAGCCTTGTCGTTTCGTGACGAGAACCTATACATCATCCGGGCTCAGGTCGTAAAGTGGAGTAAACTTATGTTTAAGATAATTAAGAAAATACTTTGACGTTAGTGGTTTACCGCTTATTTGCTCAATGAGTTCATCAGCGTTTACCGTTTTTCCCTTACCATGAATTTTTTTGCCCAACCATTCGCGCAAGGGAAGGAGGTTTCCCGCCGCGATGTCTTCCTCCAGACCCGGAAGCTCTTCCCCGACCTGATGATAAATTTGAGCGCCATAGAGATTTCCCAGCAGATAGGTGGGGAAGTATCCGAATCCGCCCATGGACCAGTGGACGTCCTGAAGGACACCCTCAGCCGAGTTGGATGGCGTGACCTCCAGATACTCTTTCATTCCTGTGTTCCAGGCCTCCTCCAGATCCTGGATCTCCAAATCGCCCTCCATCAGTTGCTTTTCCAGCTCGTAGCGCAGGATGACATGCAAACCGTAGGAAACCTCATCTGCCTCAACGCGGATCAGGGAAGCCTCCACCCGATTGATGGCATGGACAAAATCCTCCAGGGAGACATGATCCAGCTGGCCTGGAAAAGTCTGCCGGAGGCGAGGAAACCAATGGTCCCAGAAAGCCCGGCTTCGTGCTATCTGGTTTTCCCATAGACGCGACTGGGACTCGTGGATTCCCAGAGAGATTCCATCGCAGGCAAGGGAGCCGTAATGTTCCGGGTCCAGCCCTTGTTCGTAGAGTGCATGTCCCCCCTCATGGATCATGCCAAAAAGCGAGGAGCCAAAGTCTTCTTCCGAGTAGCGGGTGGTGATTCGCACATCCAAGGGAGAGAGTCCTGAACAAAAAGGGTGGGGCGATCGATCCAATCTTCCGGCATCCCATTGAAAGCCCATCGCGCTGAGAACGTCGCGTCCAAAGGCTTCCTGTTGTGCGGCAGGAAACTTGCCCTTGAGAAGTTCCCGTTTGGGTTGCTTACTCGAGGACAGTATCTTCTGAAGCAGCGAGGTGAGATTGGGCCTGATCACGGCGAAAAATTCATCCAGCTTCCCGACTGTCATCCCCGGCTCATAATGATCCAGCAAAGCCTCGTAGAGAGAGTCGGAGACCTGCAGACAACGGGCCTCTTCTTGCTTGAGCTTCAGAACTTTTTCCAGCCAGGGAGAAAAAGCGGGAAAGTCGGATTTTTGACGGGCTACCACCCAGGCTTGGTAGGCCAGGGAAGTGGTTTTCGCCAGCTCCCGAACCAGTTCTTCGGGAAGCTTGACCGCCTTCTCGTGCTCTCGGCGCATCTCTCTGACGGCGGCCTGCGGCCACAACCCCAGTTCTTCAGTGCTCAGGTGTTCCAGGATTTCACCCAGGTCGGGAGAGGTGAGCTTCTGGTGATACAGAGCACTTAAGGTAGAGAACTGACGTGCCCTAAAGGGACCGGCCCGCGAAGGCATCATGGTTTCCTGGTCCCAGGTGAGGATCTCTAGGACGCTCTTTAACTCGATGAGCTCCCGACTTCGGCGCATAAAGGAATCGATAAGGCTCTGCTTCATGATAGTGAGGAGCCAGTTTAACGCACATTTCTTCCCGAAGAAATCTCCTTTGGCATACAATTGCAGGGATGTTTCTGAGAGGACTGATTTTCCTCCTGTTGCTCAATCCCCTGCAGGCTCAGGTCCTGTCCTCAGGCAAGCCGGAGGATGTGGGGATGTCCAGTGATCGTCTGGCCCAGCTGGATGAAGTGATTGAAGCAGCCATTACCCAGGAAGAGACCCCTGGGGCTGTGGTGCTGGTGGCACGTCAAGGCAGGATCGTGTATCGAAAGGCCCTGGGTCTGAGAGCCCGGATTCCTCGCCGGGAGGCGATGACCCTGGATACCCTCTTTGACGTGGCCTCTATGACTAAGGTGCTGGCCACGGCCACTTCTATGTTGATTCTGGTAGAGGAAGGAAAGGTCGCTCTAACCGATCCTGTCTCTAATTATCTGCCCCGTTTTGCACAGCAGGGTAAAGGTCCCATTACTGTCGTCCAGTTGCTGACTCACTATTCAGGTCTGCGCCCGGATCTGGACCTGGACGAGCCCTGGGAAGGATATGAGACGGCGATAGAGCTGGCCTTTCGGGAGAAGCCGATTTCCCCGCCTGGAGAGCAATTCATCTACAGCGATATCAACTACATTGTTCTGGCCGAGATCGTCCGGGAGGTCAGCGGTCAATTTTTGAATGAATTTTCGGCCAAACGGATTTTTTCGCCCTTGGGAATGACGAAAACCCGATTTCTCCCACCGCCACGGGTTCACGATCAGATTGCGCCCACCGATTTCCGAGACGGTCAATTGCTGCGAGGGATTGTCCACGACCCAAGCACGGCTCGAATGGGAGGAGTTGCGGGCCATGCCGGAGTCTTTTCCACCGTCGAGGACACGGCAATCTTTGCCCAGATGATTCTCAACGGCGGCCGCTATAACGGAGTGCGTATTCTTTCGCCCCTCTCGGTGCTGCAGATGACCACGCCCCAGTCCCCTGTTGGAGCCACCGACTGGCGTGGTCTCGGGTTCGATATCCGAACCCCATTTAGTGGTCCTCGGGGCGATCTTTTCCCGGTGGGTTCTTTTGGCCACACCGGGTTTACGGGAACCTCGCTGTGGATTGACCCGCTCAGCGAGGTCTTTGTGATCCTTTTCACCAATCGGGTGCATCCGGATGGAAAGGGAAGCGTGATTTCTTTACGTAAGAGGGTTGCTTCCGTGGTTGCAGCCTCGGTTATGGACCTGCCTTCAGGAAGGGAGGACTAGAATTCTCGTAACTGATGTCCCAGCGTTGTCCGGTTTGTAAAACTCGTCTGTGGACGGATCCTCTTTTCACTCCAGGGCGACTCAGTTGCCCGCGTTGCGGGGCAATTTTTAGGCCAACCGTGCCTTGGATCTACTTTCGATTTCTCCTCCTGGTTGTGGTAACCCTGACCGTTTTGGTGATCGTCTCTTTTTCCGAAAGCAATATCTGGATTGTTCTCTTTCTCATTGGAGTTGCGGTTTTCTTTTGGTTCCTTCCTCGATTCATTGACTTGCAGCACATTTCGGGTGAGCTGGGAGTGCCGGAAGGAACGATGGACACCGAGGAGCTAAAATTGAAACTGGGAGATGAGGACTGGGAAGAAGGTCATGAGGAATCCAAGGAGAAGTCCAGGTTTCGACAGTTGATGTATCTTCTCATCGTGATTACCGTAACTTTGCTGATTCTTTTTCTTACCCGTATATCTTGATAGCTCCGGGCTGGCAGGGGGGCGCGAGAATCTCCATAATCCAAGGGTTGAAGGGCACAACAACGCGTTCGTGCAGGCGCGCAGGCGCGCTTCGCGCGCCCGTGCTTTCGTGCTTTCGTGAGTTCGTGACTTCGTGCTGTTGTGCAGTCCCAGCACCGGCCCGCAGTCTCTGCTGGAACCAACGAGAGCAGTCAGAGCCGTGGGCTTTAGCCCACGGGCTTCTTTTGTTTCAGTGTAGGAGTTATTTCAGAAACTAGAGTTATTCGGCACCTCAGGTGCCGAATCCCAAAATGTTTCCGAGCTAGCCACCGGTCACTATTGTGGTGTAGCCTAAGGAGAAATTTTTGCAGCTAAAGTGCAAAGGCAGGTAGAACAAGGGGGAGAGAAAAACTCATGAGCGTCGATGTGCAGAAGCGCCGGAGAGAGCGGTGGGTGTATTTGATAGCGGTCATCCTGATGATCATCCGGGTGGATTTTTGGTGGTGGGGAGAGGAAATGCCGCTGGTCCTGTTCGGCTGGATCAATGTGCCGATGCTTTATCAGTTTGGCATCTGGGTGGCCGGCTTCGCCCTGGTACTCTATACCGTTAAATACATTTGGGTGGACGAACAGTAGGGGAAAGCAATGAGTACACAGGTGATTGCGGTTCTAAGTTGTTTAGCTCTCTACATGGTGATCATCGTGGGCATCGGAATCTACAGTTCTCGCTTCAGTCGAGGCACCATGGAAGATTACCATATGGGCAGCCGCGATTTCAGGACCATAGTCCTTTTTTCCGCGGTCTTCGGTGCCAATATCTCAGCGGTGACACTGGCCGGTGTTCCCGGGGGCGCTTATCATGTGGGCTGGGTGATGTGGCCCTACTTTGCCTCCAGCTGGGCTTGGGCTACGCCCTTACTCTTCTATACGGTGGGGAGCCGCTCCTGGGTCCTGGGTCAAAAATTTGGCTATATGACGGTGGCTGAGGTGGTAGGTGGACGGTGGAAGTCCCCGACTCTGGCCGTGGTGATCAGCCTGATGTTGATCTTCTACACGGTTCCCTATCTGATGACGGGTCTTCTGGGAGCCGGTCGCACGCTGGAGGCATTGACCGAGGGGTTTGTGACCCTCAATGTGGGCATGGTGGTGGTGGCAGCGGCAGTACTTGTCTATCTTCTGTTGGGTGGAATGCGTGGTGCAGCCTGGGTCAATACCTTTCAGACGGGCATTTTTATCGTTGGGGCTGTGGCCATCTTTATTGTCATTGCTACGGTGCTGGGGGGACCCGCTGAGGCCACTCGGCGTGTCATGAAGGATTTTCCGGAACTGATATCCCGGAGCAGCATGCCCTGGCAGCAGTTCTTCAGCTATGGGGTCATCGTCGCTCTGTCTCCCATCGTTTTTCCCCAGTTGTTCATGAGACTTCTCACGGGAAGAGATCCCAAGACTCTGAAGCAGACGATGTGTATCTATCCTGTGCCTGCTTTTCTGATGATGTTCTTGA
>CBDUTA010000011.1:0-24036 GCA_965369785.1 uncultured bacterium | reverse complement strand
GGTTCAATCAGGGGTTGGGTGTGGCTGGATCTCTTCTCCGGATCGGGAGCAGTCGGACTTGAAGCAATCAGTCGGGGTGCCCGGCATCTGATTTTTAACGACCGGAGTTCCCAGGCCCTGCGGTTGGTACGAAAGAATCTGGAAATCTGCCAGGTGGAAGAGGGCTACGAGATCCATCAAATGGATGCTTTCGTGTTGCTCAAGAAGCTGGAAGTGCCCCCTCTAGATTTTGTTTTTCTTGACCCCCCTCGAGATTTCGGCCGTTATGAAAAGCTTCTGAAGGTGGTGAGTCAACTCGCTTGTTTGCAGCCCGGTACTCAAGTCATATTGGAGACCTTCAAGAAGGTCAAGCTGGACTTTTTCCCGGAGGCATTGACCTTTGTGCGCAAGCTTCGAGTTGGAGACAACCAGTTCATTTTTCTGAAACGTCTAGCACCAAAAACAGGGTTAAGATAGAGTAACCGAAAGTTTGTGTCTTGGCCGTTGCTGAGAAGAAGGGGTATACTTCCGCCAATCAATGCAGTTTTATTCTAATTTGAGGAGGCCAGCTCAATGAAGCTACGAGTGTATCAACGTCTTGTTTTCCTTTTTGTTCTAGGCTGGGCCGGGGGGACGTTACCCCTGTTGGCACAGGAACCAGTGGAACTTCCGGAAGGAGTTGCCCCGGAATCAGACTGGGCCTACGGGAAGCATTTGGAACAGCTGGAAGAGATCATGAAAGTCTCCGATTTAGCGGCCCGAGAACAGCAACTGGAGACCTTCATGAAGAAGCTGCATCCCAAGTCGAAGATCCTTCAGTATTACGAAAGCTTTTTCAGTCGAACTGTTGCGGATTACGAAAAGGCAGGCCAAACCCAAGAGGCCAATGCCCTTACCAACAAGATGCTGGGGCTCTTTCCTGATAGCATAGCCCTGTTAAGTCAAACCCTTCGTGCTGCCGTCCAGAAGCAGGATTATGCCAAGGCCATAGAGATGGGTGAGCGACTCCAGGCCATCAAGCCGGATAAGCCAACAACCGTATTATTGGCTCAAAGCTATATTGCCACCAATAATGGTCCCAAGGCTGCAGAATACAGCCAGAAGGCCTTGGATGCGATGGGTAGCAAGGAAGGCTTCTACTTTGCTTACTGGCTCGCCGCTTATCACAGCGGTCAGCGAAATGTAGACAAGGCTGTCCAGTACTACGACATGCTGCTGAAGGCTTACCCCCAGGGCACCCCTGCGGGTTGGCAGGCCGCCCAGTGGGATAGCGTGAAAGGGACCGCCTACACCACACTCGCCAGAGCTGCTTATGAGAAACAGAACTTCGCAACGGCCATCCAAAACTACACCGAATCCTTGAGGTATTCGCCGAAGAGTGATCTGACCTATCTCTCCATAGGTTTGAGCTACTGGAAGTTGCAACAGTTAGAAGCGGCCATGGACGCTTTCGCTAAGGCGGCCGTTTTGGGCAAGGATCAAGCCGCAAAAGCTCAGGAATACCTGGAACAGCTGTACAAGCCACTCAATGGTGATTCCTTGGACGGTCTGGATGGGGTTCTTGCCAAGGCCAGGGCGGCGCTGAATTGAACTTCAGCCATCGTGAGATCTTGAAATGCCCGGGGTTGTTGGCGGCCGCCCGCAGGTCGGGGGCATCCTCTTGCGGGTCGGGGCACCCGCCTGGCGGGTCAGGCGGTGCAGCACGCCGGATGATTTCGCCGGTGCAATAGAGAATCTATGCATAACCTTGGCTAGTACACCTCTGGCTTTTCATCAAAAAAGGAGACCGGGGCTACTCGTGAGCGGTGCGGGTAGCGGTCGGGGTAATCGCACCCCCTTGGGTCACGGAACGGACCTTCTCAAAGAAGTCTAGAATTCTGGGAGAGAAGAGCTTCTCGGATAACTGGTAGTTGGGCTGTAAATGCAGCACTTTCTGGAACTGTTCATTGGCGCTTTCGAGGAGCACCATGTTGGGTTCTGGGCTGATAAAGGTCTGGTGACAGTACATTGCTCCCAAAAGAGCATGGACCTGGGCGAATCCCTCTCCAATCGCCTCCAGAGCTGCTTTCAAAATCTGGACGGACTCGTCCGGTCGACCATCGAAAAAAGCCAGAAGTGCTTCTCGTATTTCGATTTCGCTCTTGATTTGCTTGAGGCCCTTTTCGACCGTTGCCTGGCCGGGGTAAAGAGTATTAGCCCTTTGGAATTTCCCCCTTGCTTCCTGGTATTTTCTCTCCTCGAGAAGTCGTTGTCCCTCAACAGCTAACTGCTGACCCTCGATCCGATTTCGAATCCTGTTGTACTGGGCTGCCAGGTTTTTCTGATTGTATAACTCGGGATCTAACTCCCGAGCCTGGTCGTGAAGTGAGGCCGCCTGTTTATAGGCCCTTTTTCGATTGGCTTCCTCTGCTTCATTCCGGAGCTGGAGAAAAATCTCCAGCCTTCGCTCCTGAATAAATTCGATCGCTTTTTCGAGATCATTGTTCGATCCTCGGAACCATCCACCCAGCTTACGAAACACATTGCTATCTTCCGTTTTTCCCTCAACGCCCAAAGACAGGGCCAGAATCGTTATTTTCATCATCTCCTGGCGAGAACTGGCGCGGCGAGCCCGCTGATACAAGTCGAGGTAGTAACGCTTGATGACACTGGCAAGACTTTTCTGAAGCTCCTCTCTTTCCTTGATGTCGGTCTCAGACTCCAGAGCCTTTTGGTAGACCGCCATTGCAGCAGGGTAGTCACCCGCCCTTTCTCTTCCCTGAGCTTCGACCTCGTAGAGTTCTGCCTTGGTGAATTTCCCAGTCCCAGTTTGGCATAGGACGGGATGGGTACCCAGCAAGAAGCCCATGAAAAGGATTACGATAAGGAGTTTCTTTTTAAGCATTCTGAAAACACCGACACACCCATCTAAATGGTAAAATAATCATGCGTGGGACATCAAGCCTTCCGTTGTGGTCCTCAGAATTTGCCTGGTGTGGGCATTCTAACGATGCTTCGAATAGTTCTGCTCCGATTAGAACTCTATGGCCCCCAAGAAGATCGGTAGATACAAGATTGAAGGCCAGTTAGGCCAGGGAACGATGGGAGTCGTTTTCAAAGCCTATGACCCCGCTCTGGAGCGTCACACTGCCATTAAGGTGATGAACACAGACGTCGAAGTGGATGACGAGCTTCGGGCCCGCTTTTTTCGAGAGGCTCGCTCAGCTGCCAAACTCAATCACCCCAATATTATTTCCATTTACGAACTGGGTGAGAACCGGAAGCGCCCTTTTATTGCAATGGAATATGTGGAAGGGGAAGATCTGAAAGCTATTATTAAGAAACGAGCTTTCATTCCTCTTGAGGAAAAGCTTCGTTGGGTAAGCCACATCTGCGAGGGCCTGGATTACGCTCATGGTCATGGCGTCATTCATCGTGACATCAAACCGGGAAACGTTTTTATCACCAAAGACGGCAAACTGAAGATCCTCGACTTCGGTCTGGCGCGGCTTGCCTCCTCGGAAATGACACGAAGCGGAATGCTTCTGGGAAGCCCTTACTACATGTCTCCGGAACAGGTAAAAGGGAGCCAGAACATTGACGGACGCAGCGATCTTTTCAGCGTGGGTGTACTCCTTTACGAGTTGATTTCCTACCGTAGACCGTTTGAAGCTGACACTCCCACTTCCGTTTGTTTTCAGATTGTGAGTGAATCCCACCACCCCATTTCTCTCGTCCTTCCAGGCTGTACTGCGGAGCTGGAACACATCATCAATCGGGCCCTGTCCAAGGACCAGGAAACACGGTATCAAAGTGGATCCGAGCTAACGGCTGCCCTACTGGAATTCCAGGACCAACTTCCCAGGCTTCAGGATGTCTTGGGGAGGGGTATCGAGTCTCTTCAAATTGAATTGAAGAAGGGCCGCAAGGAATTCAAGGACCCGCTCATTCAGGGTCTTGTCGATGAAAAGCTGTTCGACCCAGGGGAACTTCCCCCACTAGGAGGTGACGCTTTGCTGGGGTCTGAGTCTGGTCCGGACGACTACGGAAACCTGCTGCTTCGTCACGCCGACCTCAAGCGGCGCCTCGATCTGATTGCCCAAAGGAAATCGGAGGGCCAGAAGATTCTTGAACTGTTCAAAACAGCTCACAAACAGTTAAAAAATGATGAGCAGGATGCCTGTAGAAATAGTCTGCAAGCCATTCTTAAGCTTCACCCGGGGAACGGTGAGGCGCTGCGAATGAAACAGACTCTCCAGGAACATCACCAAGACGACGAAACGCAGTTGCGGCTTGAGGCTGCTCTGGCAGCGGCACGCAGTGCGCTGGATCAGAAAGATTTTGAGCGCTGTCTGAAGGTGACCTCATCAGCCCTGGAACTAGGTCCAGGCCACCCGGAGGCACTGGCACTCAAAAGCAAGGCCTTGGAGGGTCTTAATCTCGGAAATCTAGAGGAGTCGTTAGCCACTGCCCGCCAGTATTTGGTCGACCACGATTACGAGAATTGCTGCCAATCAGCTGCTGAAGGGCTGAAGCTGACTCCGGAGCATCCTGAACTCCTGGAGATTCAGCAGAGTGCCAAGAAAGCGATCGATCAACAGCGAAAAGTGGCAACTTTACTGGAAAAAGCCCACCGGCGTCTGGACAAAGAAAAGCACAGCCAGACTCTTAAATTCGTTGAGAAAGTGCTGGCATTAGAGCCAGAGCACCCGGAAGCTCTTGAATTGAAGCGAAGCGCTCAGGAAGCATTGACCCCGGACCGTCCCGAGCTCAAAGAGCTTCAAGAACAGGCAGCAGAAAACTCCACTGCTCAGGGAGAATACCAAACACATATTGCGAAACTGTTGGAATTTGTGCAAAACGAAATCAAGCGGGGAGACCTTAAAACTGCTGTTCACAATTTATCGTTTTTGCTGGAACTGGAGCCAGATCACCCCGAGGCGCTGAAACTCAAGCAGGAAACCGAAACAGCCCTCAGTAAACAGCCCCCTCCAGCCCCATTGGCTTCAGATCAGGAAGGGAAGATGGCCGAGAGCGGCGAGGACACCCAGGTGTTGGAAGACGTGACTCTGGTCATCGAAAAGAAGGCCCCTACAGCAGGGGTGTCCAGCATTCCCTTCAAAGTTCCCGCTTTCCTGGGTAAACCGTGGTTGAAACCGCTGGCCGGGGGCGTTTTGGTGGTTCTGTTGCTACTGGCTGCGGTAACGGGATGGCCCGGAAATCAAGGACAGCCACTGGTAGCTGGATCACTTATCCTGAATATTGTGCCCTGGGCCAACGTCGATTCGATTATCCGAGTCGATACGACTGAAATGATTCTGGTCGAGCAGGATCTCACCACTCCATGCGTGGTGTCCATGCCGCCAGGGCAGTACCGCGTTCAAGTGAGCAATCCACACCTGCAGGGGTCGTTGGAATTTGAAGTGAGCATCACGGCCGGCAAGGCTTCTGTGATTCATAAGAAATTGCCCACCTTTGATCTGGAGCAAGCGCTTTCCGTTGCCCTCGAACCCGGACTGTAGAGTCTTGCTGTTCCGGTGTCGGTGTGGACGAGAAGTAAAGAGCCGTAGCTGCAGTTCCCCCCCCTCCCCTTAAATGAAGCAGGCCCGCAGGCTAAAGCCTGCGGGCCTGACAGAGCAACCAGCAACTCTCAGGCTGTAGTTTAACGAGGGACAGCAGAGCCGTGAGCTTCGGGCGATGAAGCGGCGAAAGCACCGGCCTGACCAAGCGCAACGCTGGTAGGACGGATGATTTCGTAGCTGCAGTAGAGAATTTATGAATGAAGCCACTTCGAGGCGGGCGCGGGCTTGCCAAAGAGGTAGCCCTGAGCCAGATCGAAGCCCATCTGGCCACAGATTTCCTGTTCTTTCTTATTTTCAACGCCTTCGGCCAGACAAGATACTCCGATTTCCTGGACCATCTTGGCCAGAGACTCGACCAACTTCTGTTTGGCAAAGGGGGCTTCATGGATGTTGGCTATCAGAGTGGCGTCAAATTTGAGGTAGTCGGGTGGAACTTCCACCAACTCAAGTAAGCGGGCTTGGCCGGCTCCGAAATCGTCGTAAGCCAATTTCATGCCAAGCTCCGTCAGTTGGTCACGGAGCTCTCGCATTTGTCCAAGATCGGTGACGGCAGCTTCATGGATTTCCAGGGTGATGGCAAGGTCAGGCGCCTCCACACGGAGTTGTTCGAGGGATCTCATCAGTTTCGGCAATCCCAACTCAACAGGGTGAGTGTTGACGAAAAAGTTCAGGGAGCCTGGCAGTTTCTTCGCTTCTTGAATTCCGCGAGAGCGGAAAATTCTGCTGAGTTCCGCTTCCAGGCCGAAGCGTGATGCGATGCGAAAGAGTTCGGTGGGCAAAGGGTCCAGACCCTGCTGGTCGCCTCTTCCCAGAACTTCATACCCGACCCTTTCCCCTCCCTTGGTTTTGACGATGGGTTGAAAGAAAGGAACCACCGCCTGCGATTCCAGCATTTTGTGAAATTCGCGCACTCCGACGACCAGTTGCTCGGAAAGATCCCCCGAGGAAACATTACTGAAAATGGTTCGGGAGGAGTCCATCGTTGCCGCATCCCATCGGCTCACGCGGAACTCATATTCTGCAAAATGGAGGAGGTCACCGTCTCGCAGGGTGCTTTTTTCACTGATCCTGGTGCGGTTCAAAAAGGTTCCATTCGTACTGCCCAGGTCTCGTACCTGCAGATCGGTATCGTTCATGGACAGTTGTGCGTGTTCGCCTGAAATGGTGGCAAAGGGCAGGCACAGGTCACTGCCCAGGTTTCTCCCCACAGTGTAGGGCTGGGGATGCACCCTCCAGCGTTTAAATTCCTTGCTGTTGTCGATGTAGCCCTCAAGGAACCATCCAACCTGTTCGGAATCTTTTGCCATTATGCTCAATCCTATTTTGAGAAGACGATCGAGGTCAAGCGTCCCTAAGTGTCTCGTTCCATAAATACGATGATGTTTGCTGATGGGGCTTGCGAGCGACACAGAGATCACCCGCAACAAACGTCACCGTATTTATGGAACCAGGCACTAGGCCTTAGAAAAAAAAGAATTGCAATAGGTTCCCATGAGTTTTATCTTGAGAGGAACGGTGGGAAGATTGGTGATTCCTCAACTTATTTCCTCTGAACAGGAGAGACAGGCCATGAAAAAGAAAGCGATGGGCATTGGCGTATGGGTTTGGACCTTGGTGTTGGTGGGCACGAGCGGAGTACAGGCCCAGGTTGCGGAGGATATGATCTTCCACAACGGCAAGATCGTCACGGTGGATGACCCTGGCTTCAATTCTCAAGTGGGTACCATTGCCCAAGCGATGCAGGTTCAGCACGGGAAAATCGTCCAGCTGGGAGCTAACGCCGAGATTCTGGAATTGGCCGGACCAGACACCAAGGTGATGGACCTGAAAGGGCGCATGGTTTTGCCAGGCTTTATTCTCACCCATGAACATCCTTGGGATTGGAACGCCGTCGAACCGACAGTGGTGAAAAGCGTCCTCACCGACGACATCGTTGTGACCCGGTTCCTGGAGGGGAGTCCGGAAGAAAACCTGAAGGCGCTTCCCGGAGTGCTTGCTGAAGCGGTCGAAATAGCCAAGCCGGGACAGTGGATCTATATCGTGTTTACTTTGGGGCGCAAGTACGAGTATGGCACTCGAGGAAACGGGCCCTATGGTCGAGGAGGAATCAGTCCGGAGGCCTTCAATGCCCTGGATGGAACACACATCACCAAGGCCCAATTGGATGCACTGGCACCCAATAATCCAGTTCTATTGAGAGACGTCTTTATCTCCTTGATGGTGAATCAAAAAGCCCTGGATGAATCTCGAAAAGTGTTCCCCCAGCCCGATGTCAATCGGATCAGTGAGGAAACCGGGATGGGTGGAGCCGGAGCCATGCGTTGGTTTTTCGGGGATGTGGTGATGAAAGATCATTACCCACAACTGGTGGAGATGATGCGCCTGGGTTTGGAGTGGTGGGCCGGCTATGGAATGACCTCTTTCTCGTCCAACGCTTATAATCCCACCAATATCAGGGTGTATACGGACCTGGATCGCCAGGGCCAGTTGCCTATTCGGGAGGGGTGGAGTTGGAATTGGCGCACCAAGCACTTTTACTCGGATCCTTACTTCCTGGATGTTCTGAGAGCTTTCGCCGGGCAGGGAACGGACTACTTCTGGTTCGTAGGAGGTCGAATCATTGAAGGTGGATCCTGTACCACTGCAAGGGTTCTCCCCACTTCCAAATTGGCCAAGATCGAAGGCATGGGAATTGAGGAAGCCGCCAGGAACTGTGCCTACGGACCTGGTTCCGATTACGCCAAGCTTCTCTACGATTACATCAAACGGGGAAACCGGTACGTGAACCACCACACGGTTGGGGATCGTGACATCGATAACATCATCAACATCATCTATCAAGCCAGCAAGGATGCCGGGATGACGGATGAGGAGATCCGGGCCAAGCGACACGCCCTGGACCACAGCCAGATGTTTCCCCGTGCCGACCAGGTGCAGCCCTTCAAGCGGCTGGGGATCTACGCCAGTGGGAATGTTTTTGAGATTTACCAGGGCTCTCCGGCGATCTTTGATGTCTATGGGGAAACGGCAGCTGGATGGATCGTACCTAAGAACCGTCTATCTGAGGCTGGACTCTACAATACTTTGGAGATGGATCGGGCCCTTGGAACCACTGACTTCACCATTTTCACGGGCCTGGACATGATGATCCGTCGAGAGTCCTGGGATGGGAGAGTGTACGCTCCCGATCAAAGAGTGGATCGGCAGACGGCATTGAAGATTTCCACCATCTGGGGAGCTTACTATCTTTTCAAAGAAGACCAACTGGGGTCTTTGGAGGCGGGAAAATGGGCGGATTTCATGGTGATCGATCGAGACTACTTGACCATCCCGGCAGAGGACATTGGAAATGTTCGGGTCCTGATGACGATGGTGGCAGGTAAGACCATCCATCTGGTTCCTTCCCTGGCCCGCGAAATCGGGATGCAACCGACGGGAGCTCAGGTGACACAGGGTGGCCCTGCGGCTCAGTGGTAAGAGAGTTCGGGCTAATGCATATAGAAAAAGCAGGCGAAGACAACCTCCCCCACGGAGATCACTCCATCGTGGATGGTCAGAACATCTACCGACCTTGGCGTAGGGCCTGTCGTCATCGCACTGCCCCGGCTTGTGAGTATGATTTGGGTATCCAGTTGAGCATCCTCGGCAAGTTGAACGGTTACAAATCCCAATAACCCGTCGGGAATTGCCTGTCGAGACCCTGTTTCGGGGATGGATAGAGTTACTTTGAGGACCGACTTACTCTCATCCTCGGCATCAGCTCGGATCTCCGCTGTGATCTTGGCACCTACCATTTCACTCACTAGACTTCCTTGAACCGTTACAAAAGAGATCAGTTGATTAGGGAAGACCAAATCCAAGGCGATGGATCCCACCTCCACTCCGGTGGCGGTTTCCAGGTAAATGGGGAGCGAGATCTCCTGTCCTGGAAGCCCTGAGGTTGGGCTGATGACGACATGAGTGGACTCTTGAGAGTTCTGTTGAGAAGAAACTTCTCCACTCAATGCAACAGTGAACAGAAGAAAGGAGGTCACGACCGAAAAGCAGGTCTTCACTTCCCCGCCATATTAACGATCGCGGTGATTTAGGACAAGGTCTCTTCGTGCGTTCGTCACGTCGTGCTGTTGTGCGGTCGTGAAATCGTCTCAGTCAGTAGGGATTGAAAAGGAAAAAGCACCGAAAACAAAGGAAGTGCACACAAATGAACAGGATAACCTACGAATTCACGAACGCACGGGCTAAAGTAAGCCTTGGGCCTCAGAACGCAAATGAAATACGTAAATATAACCGCCTGGAAACTCTGCGGTTTTTGTATAGTCCACCACAATACCGACTTCCGGATTTTTCGAGATTCGCTGAATTCGGACATTGTCCTCTTGAATACTGAACTGTCTTGCCTGACCTAACTGCACCACCTGCTGAGCAATGGTTCGGTTGTCCTGTTGATCGAGTGCAGCCCGACCAGCAAGATGAAGCAGATCTTTCTGAAAGGCTTCCTGTGCCATGTAAACGGGGACAATTCGAGAACTCAGGTATCCCAGAATGGCTACCAGCATAATCAAGACAATCAAGCTCGAGGAGCGTTCCCTGCGCTTTTTTAGTCTGACAACAAATGTATTTCCCATCTTTTACACCTTTCCTGGAGAGGTTCCTGTCTCTCCTTATCATCTCTAAGTCAAGTCTAAAACTAAGAGGTCCACGAGTTGACTCTCATTTTGGATCTATCGGGGAAGCTAGACAGTGATGTGGATCACCAAACCTGTGAACGGGGAGATCTTGGACTACACCTCATCGCTTCCTCCCACGGTGGTCGAACCTACGGTGGAACCCTCGGACCCCGTCGACTCCCTTTTTCGTACCTCTCCAAGGGTTCGATCAATCCCCTTGACAGTCAGTTGGCGTCGAATGTGATCGATGCCTGCGGTCACGCGACTTCGAATAGTCGAGTAGGGAATCCCTTTTTCCGTGCAGATATCCTTGATTTTCCGGTGATTTCGATTGAAAGCAATGTCGATGGCCTCTCTCTGTTCAGAAGGTAGCTTTCCCAGGGTCTTGCGGACTTCTTTCAAAATCGAGTTTTTCAACTCATCACTTTCTATCTCAATGAGCAGGTTTAATGGGTTGGGAGCACTGGAAGATAGTGAAGAAGGGTTGTCGGGGTTCAAGGAGTATGCATTCCGCCGCCGCAGGCAACGGTAATGGTCGATGCTGGTATTGAGGACCACTTTGCGCATGTAGTTGTAGGCTTCATTTGGGTTGGAGAAGTGTTTGTTGGATTCGAGCAATTTGACGAAGGCTTCCTGGAGGACGTCATCCACGCTCGATGGGTCTATGAGGATATTTCGGATAAGGGATCGAAGAATCGCCTGATTTTTGCGCCAAAGCCGTTCCAGCAATGCAAAAAAAGCTTCGCAGAAACAGCCATGACAGACTCTGAAGAGAAAGGGGAAACCCAGCGACGCCTGTTCACTATAGAAATAGTGAAAAGTGTTGTCAAGGAAAGCCGAGTCTTTTAATATAGGCCCAATCTATGGCAAAGGAAGTGACTGCGATTTATCCGGGTTCTTTTGACCCTGTGACCAATGGGCATGTCGATATCATCGAAAGAAGTCAGGGGATTTTCGACCGGGTCATCGTCGCGGTCCTGGGCAATATCGAGAAAATACCCTTTTTCACTACAGACGAGCGGTTGGAGATGCTGCGAGAGGTCACCGGGAAATGGGATAATGTTCAAATTGAAACCTTTCAAGGTTTACTTGTTAATTACGCTGTTGCCCAGAAGGCCCGGGTGATTCTGCGGGGTATTCGAGCGGTAACCGACTATGAGTACGAGTTTCAAATGGCCCTCATGAATCGCCGGATGCAGCCGGGAATAGAAACCGTCTTCATGGTACCGGCGGAGGCATACACGTATCTGAGTTCCAGGTTAGTGAAAGAGATATTTTTATTGGGCGGCTCTGTAGAGGGAATTGTTCCTTCGGTGGTCGAGGATTTCCTGAATAAAAAGAAAAAGAAGACAGGTTAGATCAGGAGGTAAGGGTGCTTTTGGTGTGGAATAGACTTGTTTCTCTAATGGGCGTTTCTGTGGTGGGTTTTGGCTTCCTTTTCTTTTACGCCTTCTCCTCCAGTGGGGATGGGACAGATGTCCTGGATGGAGCAGATATGGTCATTTGCCACTTCGAAGTCGATGAGCCTCAGGTGGAGAGAGTGGAGAGTTTCATCCGAGCCAATTCCACCCTTCAGGAGGTCTTGTTTGACTCGGGATTTACGGCGGGCCAAATTCATTATCTGGTTCAAGATGTCAAGTCCGTCTATGACCTGAATCGAGTGATGCCGGGACATCGCCTCATTATTGGACGGTTGGTCGATGGGACCTTCCACGACCTGGAATACCATATCGATGATGAGGAATATCTTCGGGTGAAATATGAGTCGGACCAGTACCTGGGCTCTCTCCACAAGCATGATTTCGAGGTCGTGGTTGAAGAGTTTTACGGTGAAGTGGAGAGCTCGCTGTGGGAGACACTGGTGGCTCAGGGAGAACGGCCCCAGCTCATTGAGTCCCTTCACCAGATCCTTCAATGGGATATTGACTTTACCGCGATCTGGCCCAAAGAGTCGTTCAAGCTGGTTTTGGAAAAAAAATATCTCGATGGGGAATTCGTGAAATATGGAGAGATTTTGGCGGTTCAATTCGTTAATCGGGCTGGAACCTATTACGCTTTCCTGTTTGAAAATCCTCAGAGCAGGGGCTACTACCATGAAGATGGCGATGGGGTAAGAAGGCCTTTTCTGAAGGCTCCCTTTGCTTTTGATCGCCGTATCACATCCAGATTTTCTCATTCCCGCTATCATCCTATTTTAAAGGAGCGACGCCCTCATCTGGGAGTGGACTACGGTGCTCCCCGGGGGACCCCGGTCCTGGCTTCTGCCGATGGAACCGTGATTTTCTCTGGACGAAAGGGAGGCTTTGGCAACTTGGTGAGGGTTCGTCACCCCAATGGCTTCGTCACCGCCTATGCCCATCTCTCTCGAATGGACGTACGGCGGGGCCAGAGAGTCAAGCAGGGAGAGCGAATCGGAAGAGTTGGAACCACCGGCCTCTCTACAGCGCCCCATCTCGATTATCGGGTCCAGAATCGAAGCGGTAAATATATCAATCCTACAGAGCTGGCGGCTTTGCCCTCGGACAAGGGAGTCGAGAAGGAATATTTCAACCAGTTCGTCTTACTCCGTGATGAGCTCATGGAGAGATTGGCATCCATTCCAGAAGTTGAGTCCCTCCTCAGCCGTACTTCCCGAACGGATTAATCGCACCGGGACCGTCAAGATTTCAAAGACTCCGGAATGTGGGAGGCACCTCAGGTGCCGAATCCGACGAGAATGTAGAATTAGGGCTGTTCGGCACCTGAGGTGCCTCCCACATTCCGGAGGTTCTTGCCACGAGTGGCAAGCAGGACCGTCAGGCCGGATGATCTAGCCGCTTCCTTAAGAAACGTCATGAGTAATGCCTTGTTTCTCTACAACCCCGCTGCCGGTCGATTCCCTCTTTCCGAAAAGCGACTGAAAGCTTTACTCAAGACCCTCTATGACTACGGAATTCGGGCTGAGACAGCCATGACTCAGCCATCACAAGGGACTTCGCTGAATCTGGAGAACAAGGATTTGCTCATCGTTTACGGCGGTGATGGAACCCTCCATGAGGTGATCCCGGAAGCGCTGAAGTGGCAGGTTCCGGTAGCTCTTCTGCCGGCAGGTACCACCAACGTGCTGGCTCGAGAACTGGGTATCCCCAGGAACCCGGAGCGGGCGTTATCGCTGATACCTCAAAGGAAACTGCAAAAAATCCACCTGGGACAGGCTAGCCTGTGGGGAGATCGGGGACAGGGCCCCGGAGGACTGCCCCCGACCTCCCCACAGGCCGGACGTTATTTTCACCTGATGGCGGGCATTGGATTTGATGGGGACGTTATTTCCAGAACGGGTCATCGCATGAAAAAAGTCTTGGGCATGGCCGCTTACTGGCTTGCGGCTCATGAATCCTTTCTGAAGTGTCCTATGACTCCTTTTGAGTTGAATTTGGAAGGAGAAGTTCACCAGGGAACCTTTGCCGTGATCGGTAACGCTCGACACTATGGAGGGGAATTACACCTTACTCCAGAGGCCAGTGTTCGGGAAAACTGCTTGGACGTGTGCCTTTTCACCAGTCAGCAAAAGTGGCGCTATCTCCTCTATCTTTGGGGCATTTTGTCGGGAAGACACCTTCGCTACCCTGATGTCCTCTATCGAAAGGTTCAGCACCTGAAGGTATCGAGTGATCGGCCCGTTCCTATCCAAATGGATGGCGAGTTGATCGGCCAGAGTCCCATGGAGTTTTGGTCCTCCAGTGAGAGTCTCCAGATGGTGGTTCCTTAGGGACGCGCTTTGCGCGGGTTCCAGGTTTCAGGTTCCAGGTTTCAGATTTCGGATTTGCAGTTTCGTGCCTTCGCGGGGAGATCGGTGCCAGCCCAAATAATTCCCCTTTGTTTGTAGGCAGTTGGCAGTGAATTCTGGGCCTGTCCCAAATTAATCAATTAATCAACCGGTATGGGGAACTTTTGGCCCATAAACTGGATCTGAAGGACTTCGAAATCTTCCCAAAGGTTGGGGCTGTTGAAATTGATTTGGTCGATTTTTCCCGCCAGAGCCTCGAAATCCATGCATTCTAGAGACTCCAGTTGGAAACGATCTTCTCCGAGATCGATAACGACTTGTGTGGGCTCGGAAAAATCGTCGAATTTTCCCAACAGGTCCAAACCAATAAAGCTGTTCCCCAGAACCCTGAGATATTCCATCAGGTAGGGTTCGCCGGGAACTCCAGTGTCCATCGAAAATTTCTCTGCCCGGCTCTCCTGATTCCCGTTATAGAGATGAATTTCTCGGGGTCTAAAGTCCCATTCTCCGGGTGAAAAGGTGATGATGTTGACGATCGGTACGATGTCCCCGCCTCGATCCTCAATAATTTCGAGGGTCCAGATGTTCTGATCGTCGATGAAGACGTGACAACGTGATGATTCAGGAGACTCTCTTTGGAGTGTCTGTCCGGATACCCAACCGCAGAAAAGAAACAAAAGACAACTCAAGAAGAGCTTTGTCATGGGCTCTATTTTAACCGAGATGGATGATTTATCCGATAGTAATTTCTCCAAGAAGTGTTTGAACTGCCTGGACAGGATCTTGGGATTGAACGATGGGTCGTCCTACCACAAGATAATCGGCACCAGCGGCCAGGGCCTCAGAAGCGGTCATGGTTCGTCGTTGGTCGTCACCTTTCGTTTCTCCTGAGCGAATGCCCGGTGTCACCAGGAGGAATCCTTCCGGCCTTTCCTGTCGGAGCAGAGGCAGTTCGCGCGGGGAGGAAACGATTCCGTCCAGTCCAGCCTCTTGAGCCGATCGAGCCAGGTGTGAAACTTCCTGATCCAGAGGCTGAGCAATGCCCAGGGAAGAAAGCATGGGTTGGTCAATGCTGGTGAGGATCGTGACCCCCAACAGCTTGGGACAGGGCCATCCTTCTCTTAGAGAGTACTCCTGCAGTGTTTCACGGGTCTGTTTCATCATGGCCTCTCCACCTAGACAGTGCAGGGTCATCATGTGGGCGCCCAGGCGGGCCGCTTCCAGGGCGGCTTGAGTGACGGTATTCGGAATATCATGAAACTTGAGGTCGAGGAAGACCTGGACCCTTTCTTGAAGGATCTTCCGGACGATGGCAGGCCCAGCAGCCGTGAAGAGTTGAAGGCCGATTTTGAAATAACCAACCTGATCTTTCAATGTTTGTACCAATTCGGTGGCTTTCTCTTGAGTCGAAACATCAAGAGCCACAATCAACTGTTTGGCCTTGGTATTCGGTGACATAAATCAGGTCCAGGACCACAGAATAACACAGAGGGGCGGCCCGGATTATGCATAGTTCGAGGCCCACACTGGTCAGCCGGAAACAGCGTGTGCTATCATCTGCAGCGCCTTTCGGTGGAAAACAGTGAAGCAAACTTACCTTCAGCAAGTGATGACTCCCAAAGACATGGAAGCGGAACTGTCCAGAATTGCAACGGAGATCACTCAGGGGCATCAAAGCCTCAGTAGCATGGTCCTGATTGGAATCCGGCGAAGGGGGGTTCCACTGGCGCAAAGGCTTCAGAAGAAAATCGAGAAACTATCGGGCCTGCAACTTCCTCTAGGAATTCTGGACATTACTTTTTATCGAGATGATCTGTCCCTGGTCGATACTCAGCCTGTTGTCGAGGGGTCTCATCTCGATTTTGATGTGACCGATAAGGACGTGCTTTTGATCGACGATGTTCTCTACACGGGTCGCACGACTCGAGCTGCTTTAGAGAGTGTGCTCGACTATGGACGTGCCAGGCAGATCGAACTGGTGGTTCTGATTGATCGTGGGCACAGAGAATTGCCCATTCAAGCCGATTACATCGGCAAGTCTGTCGAGACTGCCGAAGACGAGGTGGTTGAAGTTCTCGTTTCATCAATCGATGGAGAAGAAGGAGTGTTTTTGACCACAAAGGAGCTTTTGAGAAAGAAGAGCTGACCATCTGACCAGCTCACCACCTGACCCCCAAGAGTGGGGTCTGCCGGTCAGCCGGTCAGGAGGTCAGGAGGTCAGCCGGTCAGGATCCTAACTATGCCTTTGCGCGAGAGACATTTACTGGGAATTGAAGATCTTGATCTTGATGAGATCGAGTTGATTCTGAATACTTCTCGAAGCTTTAAAGAAATTTCCACCCGATCGATCAAAAAGGTTCCAACTCTCCGCGGCAAGTCCCTCATCAATCTGTTCTATGAATCCTCGACCCGGACTCGATCGTCTTTCGAAATTGCGGCCAAGCGGCTGGGCGCGGATTCCATCAACGTCAATATTTCCGAGAGTAGCGTGAGTAAAGGAGAGTCGCTGATTGATACAGGGAGAAATTTGCAATCGATGAATCCCGATATCATTGCCATTCGTCACAGTGCGGCGGGAGCGCCTCATCTACTGGCCCAATACTGTGAGTCCACCTCCATTGTCAACGCAGGGGATGGAATGCACGAGCATCCGACTCAGGCCCTGTTGGATGCTCTTACCATACTGGATCATAAGAAGAGAATTGAAGGTCTTCATGTAGCCATAGTGGGGGATATAGCCCACAGCCGAGTGGCTCGATCCGACGTTCTCCTTCTCGTCAAGATGGGAGCCCATGTTTGTGTCTGTGGCCCTCCCACTCTGATCCCGGTGGAATTTGAGAGTTACGGGGTCAAGGTGACTTATCACATCAAGGAAGCGCTTCAAGGGGCGGATGTGGTCATGATGTTACGAACGCAGAAGGAGAGGCAGAGGGATGTCTTCTACCCGTCGGTCAAGGAGTATTTTGCTCTCTACGGCCTGAACATGGAAAAGATGAAGTGGGCCAAGCCGAGTGCCATAGTGATGCATCCTGGACCGATCAACCGGGGTGTTGAGATCGATCCGGAGCTTGCCGACGCAGGGTATTCCGTCATTTTCGAACAGGTCACCAATGGGGTGGCGGTTCGAATGGCGGTCCTCTACCTTTTGCTGGGTGCCAGTGAGGAAACCGGCCTATGACACTGCTGTTGCAAGGCGGAACCGTTGTTGATCCCAGCCAGAAGATCGAGAAGAGACTGGATCTGCTGGTGGAAAAGGGAAGAGTTGCGGCTCTTGGAAAGATTCAGCCTAAGAAGAGTTGGAAAATCGTGGATGTCTCCAAATGTGTGGTGGCCCCAGGGTTTATCGATATGCACGTCCATTTGCGAGAACCGGGCCGCGAAGACAAAGAGACCATTCTAAGTGGAAGCCAGGCTGCAGCAGCTGGAGGATTCACCAGTATCGCCTGTATGCCCAATACTGAGCCGGTGAATGATAGTGAGGCCATTACCCGTTTTATTCTGGAGCGGGCTGGTCGGGCTGGCTTGGTCAACGTTTTTCCGGCCGGGGCCATTACCAAAGGGTTAGAGGGAAAGGAGCTGGCTGAAATTGGGGAAATGGTCAAAGCGGGAGTGGTGGCCATTACCGATGACGGGAATCCGGTTGAGAACAATCAGATCATGCGCAGGGCCTTGGAGTATGCCAAGATCTTCGATGTGCCGGTGGTGGATCATTGTGAGGATCGACAGCTTGCCGCGGCCGGTCACATGAACGAAAGTGGGGTGTCCACCCGGCTGGGAGTTCGAGGTATAAGCCGGGCAGCGGAGGAATTGGATGTGGTTCGCGATGCTATTTTGAGCCGCATCACGGGCGGGCGCGTCCACATTGCCCACATCTCCACTCAAGAGTCCGTTGCCTGGGTGCGCCAGGCCAAGAAGCAGGGAATCGCTATCACCTGCGAAGTCACTCCCCACCATTTCACGTTGAGCGATACCGACATTACCAACTACGACACCAACTTCAAGATGTACCCGCCTTTGCGTACTGCATCCGATGTCAAGGCGATGTTAAAAGGGCTATCCGACGGCACGATTGATTGTATTGCCACCGATCATGCTCCCCATACACGTCTGGAAAAGGAGATGACTTTTGAGGAAGCGTCCAATGGCATCATTGGAATGGAAACGGCGGTGTCCTTGGCCTGGGAATTTTTGATCCGGCGCAAGATCGTTTCTGTCTCACGACTGGTAGAGCTCTTCAGTACGAATCCCAACCGAATTCTCAAGCTGGGTCGAGGTACCCTTAAGGAAGGCGCGATTGCGGATGTTACTGTAATTGATCCCGATTGTGAGATAATCGTGAATGTCCAAGAATTCAGATCGAGGAGTCGCAACAGTCCCTTTAATGGCTGGAAACTTCGGGGTGCACCGGTTGCGACCATTGTGAGAGGGAAAGTCATATTTCGTCATGAAAAATAGACGCGCATATCTGGCCTTATGGATCGGTTTGATGACCACGGGATGGAGCCAGGCTCAGTTGATGAGTGGCGAGAATCTTGTCAAGATCCAGACAGCACTTTCGGTGGATACCGTACACCCAGGGAGCAGCTTTCAAGTCGCTGTGATTGGTGAGGTTCTGGAGGGTTGGCACGTCAACGCCAATCCGCCCACACTGGAGTATCTGATTCCTACCGAGTTGAAACTGGAACCGGTGGAGGGTTTCACCTTCGGTAAGATGCAGTATCCGGAAGCTATCCGCCTTAAGTTCGACTTCGCTGCCGAAGCCTTGGATGTTTATGAGGGGCGTGTCATCATCCGTTTCCCGGTGAGCATTGCCAAGGGGGACCTGCCCGGTGAGAAGGTCATTGAAGGCACTTTCCGGTACCAGGCCTGCAATGACCAGCTCTGTTTGGCTCCAGCCAACCTGGAGGTCAGAATCCCCATTAGCATAGCCGGCTTGGAACAGCCGAGCCGACCGATTAACTCCGACCTCTTTTTTGGGTCTGTAGCGGTGGACCAGAGTCTGGGAGGCACCCTTGGATTAGCGGAAACGAATCTGGGACTTCTCATTGAGGAGCGGGGATGGTTCCTGACTTTGCTGGCGCTCTTTGTCCTGGGCCTGGCATTGAATCTCACACCCTGTGTTTACCCTATGATTCCAGTTACGATCGGCTATTTCAGCAAACAGAGTGAAGGCAGGACCTCGCGCGTGTTTGGACTGGCGCTCATGTACCTGCTGGGCATCGCCGTTACCTACTCTCTGATAGGAGTCGTTGCTGCCTTGACCGGACAGTTGTTTGGGGCACTGCTGCAAAATTCCTGGGTGTTGGTGGGTATTGCCGGGATAATGGTGGCTCTGGCCTTGAGTTTGTTTGGGGTGTACCAGATTCAGGCACCCAATTTCATTCGCCAGAAGGTCTCCAGGGACACCGGAGGAGGAGTGCTGGGAGCGCTGAGTATGGGACTGGTGGTGGGAATCGTTGCTGCGCCCTGTGTGGGGCCCATAACCATTGGTTTGCTGACTTACGTGGGCGCTACCGGCAATCCCTGGGTGGGGTTCTGGATGTTCTTTGCTCTGTCCCTGGGTCTGGGCATACCCTACGTGGCACTGGGGACGTTTTCCGGAGGACTCAAGAAATTACCCAGATCCGGCGTTTGGATGATTTGGGTGGATAAGCTCTTCGGCTTTGCCATGTTGGGTCTGGCCCTGTACTTCGTTGCACCCTTGTTTCCGGATGTCATTGTTCCCTGGTTGGTCTTTGCTCTGGCCCTCGTTAGTGGCGTTTGGCTGGGTTGGCTGGATAAAGAGAGCGGTGGCGGCACCGCATTTAAGTGGCTGAAGAAAGCCACGGGAGTGGCTGCGCTGGCGGTGGGTGTTTTTGCCGTGATCCCTGAAACGCCGGGAGTTGCCATTGCCTGGCAAGACTATGATCCGGTCCTTTTTGAGCAGGCCCGGGAAGAAGGCCGTCCCGTTCTTCTCGATTTTACAGCCGATTGGTGTATCCCCTGCCGTGAGTTGGAGCGGTTTACCTTCAGAAATGAAGAGGTAATCACGGCCATGAGTCCTTTCCTGACCCTCAAGGTTGATCTAACCCACTTCGAGTCTCCGGAGGCCAGGCCGCTGCGGGAACAATATAGTGTCGTCGGCGTACCCACCCTTGTCTTTATTGATGTAGAGGGAAGGGAAGTGCAGGAATCAAGGGTGGTGGGCTATCTGGCTCCCGATGATTTTCTCGAGCAGGTGAAGCGCGCGCTTGGATCCTAGACTGACTCTGGAATGTGGGAGGCACCTCAGGTGCCGAATCCGAAAAGAATGGCCAGCTTAGTCCGGGAGGTTCACGATGATGTCCCCCTCGAGGGCGAAGTTGTATCGCTCTCGAGCGATGCGCTCCCATTGGTAAGGGTCGTTTTTCAGCTTGTCGATTTTTTGCAGGTAGGCACTGCGTTGTTGTCTGAGATCTAGATTCTCCTGTTGCAATCCTCGTAGCTCTGCCTGATACTTGCGCAGCTGGATCAAACCGCCGTCTCCGAGGAGAAGGATGCTCAGCAGGGCCAAACAACCCGTAAACAGCAGAATCCAGGAAAGTTCTCTTTTCGCTTTTCGGCTAATGGTCATGGCCAGTAGAAATGTCTAAGAGTTTCTTGGTTCTATCAACGATAGACACCCAACAGGAGGCGGAACGCATTGCCCAACGTCTGGTCGAAGAGCGACTCGCAGCCTGTGTCAATATTGTTCCCAAGATTACCTCGATCTACATATGGAAAAAGGCCTTGGAGCGTGCGACCGAACATCTGATGCTCATGAAGACTGCCGAGGATCGACTGTCCTCGTTGATCCACCGCATCAAGGAACTCCACCCTTATGAAGTGCCGGAAGTGATTGCTCTCCCCATCGAAGACGGAGATTCAACCTATTTGGAGTGGATCCACTCGGAAACGAGAGAAAACTCCCCCTAACCCCGGCTAAGAGCGTAAAAGGGGACTATACCCAATGGGTATGAAAAATATCGATTGCCTGCAGGGGAATGCTCAAGGGGCTAATCTATGAAGACGTCTTTTGCCCAGACTCCTTGTCGGTGTCTTCCTCTTCTCCACTTTTGAGAGAGCCTTTGAAGTTGCGAATGCCTTCTCCAAGTCCCTTTCCCAGTTGTGGAAGCCGACTGGCGCCGAAAATCACAATCACAATCACAAGGATAACGATTAGTTCCGGCATTCCAAGACCACCCATAGATTTTACCTCGCTTGATTCTCCTCTTATGATACGCCTTACCTTCTTCGCTGTCAATCACAGCATCACGCGCTTGTCGCCGATTCGCCGAGTGATTCGATTGCGGTCCAGGAACTCGAGGAAGGGAATCGCGTATTTGCGGCTGATTCCAAAGAGATCCTTGAACTCGGGCACCGTAAAGGTGCACCCGCTGGGAAAAGACTCCTTGAGCCGGGATTGGAGAAAAGTGATCCGGCCGGGCGAAAGAACGATATTTTCACTGACCCGTATCAGCTCTCCCTGCTGTAAAAGAAAGTAATACATATCCCGGATTTGACTATGGTCATAGGGCAGTATTTTTAGGAGTTCCTCCAAGGTGGGAGGTTGCAGATCCCTTTTCTGTATCATTCGCAAAATGTGTTCCTTCGCCTGGTCTTGCTCTGGGTTCAGTACCAGTTGTTGCCCCTGCAGTGACACGGTGCTGCCCTTGATTTGAATCTTCTTTGCATTCTCCATCTGGTTGAGGACAAATGTGAAGTAAGAATTGGCGGATTTCCCAAAGAATCGCTCCTTCAGTTCTTCTCGTGGTACCCCCACGATCAAGGGATTTCGGGAGTGAAAATCAGCAAGGAATTGGGTGATTTTCGTCTTGAATTCCTCGAGATCCGGTCGAAAAACGGCCAGTAGTGGCTGCTGGGAGATCAAAACGACGGAATCCAGTTCCTTCAAGAGATCCAGTAGGTAATTCTCCAGAAAACCCGTACGAGCAACCAGGTTGGGCAAGCTTACACCCGAGAAACGGTGCAGTCTGACGAAGTATTCGACGAAGGCACTGTCCAGACGCGGATCTTGCTCTGTGAGCATCGAGCACAGCTTTTTCAATTCGGGGAGGATGTCGGGTAAGTCCTTTTTTCGGTGTTTGGGAGGGGTGCCGTCCAAAATCACACCCCCACCGATGGTCGTCATGGGTGAGTAACGGCGTAAGATGAAGTGATCCTTAGGACAGCAGACGGTTGGACTCTGCAGCCGGAACTGAACCAGTATGGACTCCCCGGGGCGAAGTTGATCGTTTTCAAGCGGATGAATCCGACCGATCAGTTCAGCGCTTCCGTGGTGAAATCGGATGGCACTACGGTCCTTGAGTTCCTTGGGAGCGGTGGGTAGCAAGTGAACGATTGCGTCAATCATTGAGGAAGAGGCAAGAGCGTTGGACCCCGAGACAACCATTCCCCTGTTCAAATCTTCCCTTTCTAATCCGCTGAGATTCAGTGCCGTCCTTTGGCCGGCCATGGCCAGGTTGGCATTCTGGTTGAAAATCTCGATGCCTCGGACCTTTCCAGTCTTGAGGGTGGGATACACGGTCACAGCCTCTCCTTTTTTCAGAACGCCGGCAAAAGGGGTTCCCGTGACCACGGTCCCGAACCCTTTGATCGTGAAAATACGGTCAACGGGAAGCCGGAAGATCTGGTGGGAACGTCGGGCGGCGGTGATGTCCTGCTGTGATTTTCCGATTTCTTCCAGTAGTGCTTCCTTCAGGAGTGCCAAGCCTTCCCCGGAAACGCTATCCATGGCTACGATAGGGGCTTTCTCCAAGGGGCTGCCCTCAACGAGTTCCCGAATCTCCTCTTCAACCAGAGAAAGTAGATCCTCTTCAACCAGGTGTTTTTTGGTGATGGCGATAACGCCTCTAGGAATTTCCAGCAGCTTACAAATCTGAAAATGCTCGATGGTTTGGGGCATGATCGATTCATCAGCCGCAACGACAAGCAAGACTAAATCAATTCCACCGATCCCTGCTAGCATGTTCTTGACAAACTTTTCATGTCCAGGGACGTCGATAAAACCCACCCGGTAATCACCCAGCTGCATATGAGCGAACCCGATATCAATGCTGATGCCACGGCGTTGCTCTTCTTCCAGCCGGTCGGTGTCGATACCGGTTAAGGTCTTCAGGAGTGTGGTTTTACCGTGGTCAATATGGCCTGCCGTTCCAACGATGATGTCTTTCATATCAGATTCTCGGTAAAATGCTTATGTCGGAGTCTTGTACAGGAATGTTAGGAAACTTATCAACAAAATTACAGAAAATTCTTCGCGACTTGAAGGGAGAGGGACGCCTTGATGAACACCATGTCGAGGTGGCGATGCGAGAAATTCGCCTCGCGCTCCTGGAGGCGGACGTACACTTTAAGGTGGTGAAGGAGTTCGTATCTCGGGTCAAGGAGAAGGCTCTCGGACAAGAGGTGCTTCGCAATCTGATGCCTGCTCAGCAGGTTGTGAAGATCGTTCGTGACCAACTCACCGAACTTTTTGGGAGGGAGGAGGCCGGGCTGGAGTTTTCCAAATCTCCTCCCAGCGTCATCCTGTTGATTGGTCTTCAAGGAAGTGGCAAGACGACGACCACAGGAAAGCTGGCTCTGTGGTTGAAGAACAAAGGATACCAGCCTCTGATGGTTTCAACCGATGTGTACCGGCCCGCCGCTATGGAGCAACTCTCGGTTATTGCCCGCAGTGTTGAAACCGCGGTTTACGAGGAAAAGAGCAGTGACGCGGTGGAGTTGGCAAGCAATGCTCTAAAGCACGCTCGCAATATGGGTTTTGACATCCTCCTGGTTGATACAGCGGGACGCTTACACATCGACTCAGAGTTGATGAAGGAGTTGGATCACATTGCAGAGAGAGTCCGGCCGACTGAAATTCTCCTGGTGGCCGATGCCATGACTGGACAGGACGCTGTGAATTCGGCCCGTGAGTTTAACCAGCGTTTGGATCTTTCCGGTGTCGTCTTAACCAAGATGGACGGAGATGCTCGGGGTGGAGCTGCTCTCTCGATCAAGACGGTGACAGGAAAGCCGATCAAGTTCATCGGTGTGGGTGAGA
>CBDUTA010000010.1:0-24488 GCA_965369785.1 uncultured bacterium | reverse complement strand
TCACCAGCCCTACAGAAGTGAACGGCCGGCTGGGCAATTTACAGGATCCTTTGCAGACGGTGGTCGACGTCGGCAATCCCTACTTTGCAAATCCGTCGCTGAAGAACTTTTCGCCCCGCATCGGTTTTGCCTGGGATCCCACCGGGAGTGGAAAGACCTCGCTTCGGGGTGGATTCGGCCTGTTTCACCAGCAGATCCTTCAGTGGGCTTACCTTTCTTCAGTCTTTCGCAGTTCGCCTTTTGCCCTTCGAGCGGGCGTGGAGGCCACCTCGCATAATCCGACCGAGTGTGGAGGTCCAAGGACAAACGGAGTGGATTGTAATAATATTTTCTTGAACCTCGATTTTGAAGGTCAGGGCATAGCCTTCCCCGACGTTTTTAAAAGTTGGGACAATACTCACCCCGGCGTCTTATTTCCCAACTTTGATCCTGTCAGCGATCCGCAGCAGCCTTACCTGATGCAATGGAGTTTGACGTTTCAGCAGGAGATCGTTGCCGGCATGGCTGTGACGGCAACCTATGCAGGTTCGCGAGGGGTCCACAATACTCGAATTGCGGACCACAATCGACCGACTGGAACCTTCTTAAACGGGGCATGGGGCTACGAGTGCGAGAGCACGACGAGCGGCTCACGCCCGCAGTGTGTCGCCCCCAGAGCGAATTCTTTCTTTCTGCAAATGAAAGACCGAAGATGGGATTCTAATTCCTGGTACAATGCTCTGAAACTCGGGTTGAGGAAAAGGTTCAGTTCCGGTTTTTCCTACCAGCTTTCCTACCAGTTTCAGAAGTCGATGGATCAGGCGTCGGGTACCTCGGGCGTTCCCAGCGAGTTATCGAATGCCCAGGATCTTGCCTCCAACTGGCTGGATCACAGGATTGATCAAGGGCTTTCGGCCTACCATGTGCCGCACGTGTTCAGTGCCAACTGGACGTTTGAGTTGCCCTTTGGACCCGGCCGTAGCTTTGGTTCCGGTGCCACCGGCTTTGTAGGTAAGCTGATCGAAGGCTGGGGCCTCACCGGTATCCTCAATCTCTCCGACGGCGCGCCGATAAACATGGAGGGCGGTGCACGTCTAACCTGCAGTGTTTGTAGCCGCCTTCGGCCCAACCTGGCCCCCGGCGGAACCAACAACCCCGCTAACACCGGAGAGCCCACTGCCTGGTTTGGTGAGGATGGCGGTGACAACTTTGAGCTTCCACGACCTATTTCGCTTGCTGATGGCACACCATGCCGGGCCAATGCCGGCCCCGGCGAGTGCATAGGTGTCTATGGAAACGTGGGACGCAACACGGCTGTCGGGCCTGGGGCGGCCAGCTTGGATTTCGCGATTCACAAGGGCTTTTCTGTGGGTGAGACGGCCCAGATTCAATTCCGGGCCGAGTTCTTCAACGTTTTGAACCGGACCAATTTCGGGAACCCCAGACGTTCGGCTTTCTCCAGCAGCGGAAGCACTGATTCTAACTTCGGTCAGATCACGGAGACGGCCACCACCGGCCGTCAGATCCAGTTCGCTTTGAGGGTTGAGTTCTAGGCTCCGCACCCCACACGATGGTGCAGGAAAAGGGCAGGGCCTTGTTGGCCCTGCCCTTTTTTTGTCTGGTGTCGCAAGTGGCGAAGGGATCTCAGAATGTAGGAGGCACCTCAGGTGCCGAATCCGGTTCAGTCAGAGCCGTGGGCTTCAGCCCACGGGCCACGTAGGAGACACCTCGGATTTCGAACAAGTCTATCCCTATGGCTCTCCCCACCTTTCCTCGGTATACTCCTCTCTATCATCTTAAGTTCCAAATCCATGTTGAGAGGGTATCTCCTTTTCGGTGTGATCTTCTGGGGCGGATTCGTCCCCTTCGCTTTGGGTTCGCAGCTGGATTCGGTCGATGCCGGAGCCGAGAAAGTAGCCACCATTCAACGAATCGAAGGCGAGATTATTATCGACGGGGAACTGGACGAACCGGAATGGGATCTGGCTCAATCCTTCAGCGATTTCATCCAACGGGACCCCCGCACAGGCGCATCACCGAGTGAAGTCACCGAGGTGCGACTTCTCTACAATGATGAGTATCTCTACGTGGGCGTTTACTGCTTTGATTCCGAAGGAGAGAAGGGGATCGTGGTCACCGAGATGCGCAGGGATTTCTCGCCCCGCGAGAGTGACACATTCACGATTGCCCTGGATACCTTCGATGATGATCGAAATGGAGTCGTGTTTGATATCAACGCCAGAGGAGCCCGAGCGGACATGCAGGTCGGCGACGATGGAGCCAAGCGCAATCGGGAGTGGGACGGCATCTGGTATGTCAAGACCAGGATCACCGAACGTGGCTGGCAGGCTGAAATTGCCATCCCCTTCAAGACCCTGCGCTTTGGCAATAATGAGCAGCAGGTGTGGGGCGTCAATTTTCAAAGGAAGATCCGGCGCAAAGGTGAAACCAACCACTGGTCGCTGGTTGAACGTCCTTATTTATTTAACCGGGTTTCACGGGCAGGAAGACTGGAGGGTCTGTCCGGGATCCGGCCGGGCCGTAATCTGTATGTGAAGCCCTATATCAGTGCTCCGGTGACGCGCCGGCGGGACGATGATGTGGACTTTGTTCCGGAGGTGGGATTGGACGTCAAGTACGGATTGGGTTCGCAGCTGGCCCTGGACTTGACCGTCAACACAGACTTCGCCCAGGTGGAAGCCGACGACGAGCAGATCAACCTGACTCGATTCAGCCTCTTCTTTCCCGAGAAGCGGGAATTCTTTCTCGAGAATGCCACCGTCTTCCAGTTTGGGCCGGGAACGACGGGTGGATTCGGAAGGGATTTTCGAGACTTGATTCCCTTTTTCAGCCGGCGCATCGGAATCTCCAGGGGAAATCTGGTCCCCATCCTGGGAGGAGCCCGCCTGACGGGTAAAGTGGGCCGATACACCCTCGGGTTACTCTCCCTCCAGGTGGATGAATTGGAGGAGACTCCCTCCACCAACTTCTCAGTCTTCCGTGTCCGCCGAGATATTCTCCGCAGATCCGAAATCGGGGGTCTCTTGATCAACAAGCAGGACACGGACGGAAGGTTCAATCGTACCTTTGGAGCCGATGCCAATTTCACGTTTTTCGACTATCTGAATATCTCTTCTTTCCTGGTCAAGACCACCACGCCGGAAATCCCCGACAAAGATATGGCCGGCTTCTTCAGGATCGACTGGACCGATACGTTTTTGACTCTACAGGCCAGTCACCTTTCCATCCAGGAGAACATCAACCCTGAGGTAGGGTTTGTTCCCCGCAAAGGGATTCGAAAAACTGGCGGGGAGTTTGCCTTCAGGTCGAGACCCAGAGAACGCATTCCCTCCATACGAGAGTTCGAACCCTCGATCAATCTCGAATATATCACCGACCAGGACAATGTTTTGGAGACTCGAACCCTCGACAGTCGCTTTACCACCACCTTTCGAAACGGAGCTGAGATCTGGATTCGCGCCGAGTCCATCTTTGAGCGTTTGACCGAACCGTTCTCCATCCGCAGCAATCAGGTTATTCCTGTGGGAGACTATTCCTTCCATGAGTACACGCTGTCTCTATCCAGCGATCAAAGCCGCATGTTCAGCGGCGGCTTTCAGTTGGGGACAGGCAGTTTTTTCAACGGAGATAAGAACTCTTATCAGGTCACAGCCAGTTTCCGAAGACCTCAGCTTCAGGCAGAGATCTCCTGGGAGCATGATGATGTAAACCTTCCCTCGGGAGATTTTGAAACCGACCTGGTGGCCGCCCGCATGAATTATTCCTTCAATCCCAACATGTTCCTGAATGCCCTGATTCAGTACAATCGCGATGAGCGGGAGACCAGCAGCAACATTCGCTTCAATTTCATTCACAAGCCACTAAGCGACTTTTTCCTGGTTTACAATGAGAAGAGATCTCCCACCGGTGAGATGCTGGAGTGGGCCCTGATCGCCAAATTGACCTATGCCTTCAGCTTCTAGCCGGGATGATGCAGCATCCCGGCTGGGACTTTGTTGAAGACTCTATTTCTTGCCTCGTGGCTGGAAGGGTTTCTCCTGAATGACTCTGGCCTCGATCCAGTCGTAGATCAGCCCGGCAATCTCGTCACTGTTTGTCCCCCACATCATGGCGTGGCCGATTCCGATTCGGAACCCCAAACTGGTGGAATACACTCCTTTTGTGGGGTCTTCGATGGAATCGGGATTGCTGGGTGGATTTCGGCGAGGGAAAGGAAATTGAACCGTGTCCCTCAAATAAAACAGGGTGGAATCCACTCCCTGGCGGAGGAAATATTTGTGGCCGTTTTCGATCCTCTCAAAGGCTACAAAGGATAGGTTGTACTGGGGAAAGGGAAATTCGGAATAGTAGGCCCGGGCAGCTTCGATCTCTCGGGGCGTCATCTGATTTGCCTGTTCACCTTCCGGATGGGGAGGAACGACACCACTGACTACCGACAGGACCTTGGTGGTATTGCGAAAGGTAACGGGTTCTTGGATTTCAGGTTTAGATCCGCAGGCCAGAATTTCCTCCCGTGTGACTTTGCCGTTTTTGTCGGTATCGCAACAGGCATAGGAACCGTCGCCATTGGGCCCCAGGAGTTCCATCTCGGAAATCACCCCATTCTTGTCCTGGTCGCACAGTTCCGCCTCTGCGTAATTGCCGCGCTCATTGGTGATGCCCGGCATGGTGGGTGTATACCCTTTGGCCATTCGGATGTTGGCAGGCGGAGGTGGAAAGCTCGGCTCACGCGTGAAGAAGGCGGCTGGAAAATCGAGAAGTCCGTTCCCATTGGCGTCTTCTCCGGGATCCAGGATTCCATTCTCCTCCGAGCCATCCGCATCGTTGGTACCCGGAACCCCGTCTGTGCCCACGTCTTCATTGATGCGCCGGAAATTGGAGAAAGCGGTGAGATCTTCAGGACTGAGGCGTCCCGGGCGGACCGTGAATTTAGTTCGCAGGTGCCTTCCTGGAGCATCCAACGGCTGATCCATGATGTTTCCCGGCCCCGATGCTTCGACCAGAATCAAAGCTCTCACTTTTTGAGGTCTTAGATCCGCCATTCCGTTCACGAATGGCCCTGATGTGGACCAGGCCAGCAGAAGGGTTGGGGTCTCAATCCGATCCAGAAGCTGAACTCCCGCCTGAACCACGTCTCGCCCTGAAATGGTTGGGCATTCGGCCACAAAGCCGGATCTTCCCATACAAGGATAGTCGATGTTATAGACAGCGAATCCCTTTTGCAGAAAGAAGTGGGCCCATCCGGGTCGGCCGTCTGGAGTGGATTCGAAGTTGTTGCCGGTCTGTCCTCCTCCATGCATCATAACCATGGAGAGCCCGTTGAAGTTTTCCGGAACGCGGTAGTGGACAAACATGGTGAAGGGAAGATTCCCTGCATGAAAGGTTCCTTCGTCTTTCAGACGGAGTCCGGCCTCCTGTCCCAGCACGAACGAAAAGGAGAGACCTAAAGACAAAACAGAAACTAAAAGAGTACTCAGCAAACGCATGTATTCCTCCTGGTTGTAACTCTCTTTTATAGATGGATCGGACACCTTAGCCCGGACAATACATAAATTCTCTACTGCAGTGCCGAGATCATTCGCCCTACCTCTCGTGCCCCCCAAGCGAGTGCCATCCGGACTGTCCGGGCTAGCGAGGTCAGTCGCTGGTTTCGCTGGCCTGGATGGCATCGATCAGTTCTTGCCATTCCACTATCCGGCCATGTCCGGAGACGATACGATCGACTTTCCAACCCTCCTTAGTCACGACTTCGTAGAAGACCTTCGCCTCAGGACGAACCAGCGGGGGCCAGGCCTCGCCTTCCAGAATTTCGAACAGATCGCTCTCGAAGATGATCTTCTCCTGGGGAAGGTAGATCACGAGACAACCATCCGTATGAGGGTTGGGAAGGTGCATCAGTTCCACCGTTCGGCTCCCGTCGGTAATGGTTCTTCGATCCGTGACCAGCTCAATTTGAGTCTCTCCATCGAATTGAGAGTAACGATCCGGCTTCAGGGTGTGAGGTCGAGTCAGAAATTCCCGCATCACCGCTTCATTCAAAGCGTGGGTCACGATGGTCGCGCCTTCGGCGGCATAGGTGCGTATTCCCCCCTGGTGGTCGGCATGGTGATGAGTCGTGACCACGTAGCGGATGGGCTTATCTCCTACCGTGTTCCGGATCTGACGGATCACTTCCAGAGATTGCATCTCGTTGGTGGGTCCATCGGCCACCAAAATAAAATCCTCGAATTCCACCCACATGTTGCTCTGTCCAGCGCTACCAAAGTAGACTCCTTCGGCCAACTCGATGGCATTCACAGGAATGGTGTCCAGATGTGCCATGGCTGCCGCTTTTTCTCGAGCCTCCTCAGGGATCTCGAAAAGATCTTCCTGGATTTCACCGTTGATACTCATTTCAGAAAATGTTCGCACTTCGGTGACCAGGTTCATTTCCCTGGTTACCTGGGAAAAGGGAAGCTTCACGTTACCCACCTCTCGGTAGTCCGAGAAGGTTCGTTCCTTGGCCAAATCGCCATAGGGAGTGCGGTCCTCCGTGAACTCCAGTTTGGAGATCAAATGGGTCGAGTCATCGACATAGACCTGAAAGAGGACGCCGTCAATATAACGGACGCTCACCACTCGATGGGGTCGTTCTTCCACGATTCCCTCACTGATCCCTTCGATCTGGCTTTTCTCGCCCAGAGCATGAACCAGAAAGTGGGCGATATCGCGATCCCACTCTTTCTTGTAGGCCCCCAGCTGTCGGATCTGAGCAATTCTCAAGGACCGAGAATCCTGGTTGTACCCCCCCTTTACCCAGTCCGTGACTCGTATGTTTCCTCCGCTGCCGCCGGGTTCCACCTCGCGGGGAACGGTAAAATCGATGATTTGAGTGTAGGTTCGGGTCGGTTGCACATAGAGTCTTTCGCTGGCAACCCTGGCCTGCCCGAGAGAAGACCTCTGTTTGGTTCCCTGGCGGCTGATGGTCTCAATTCCGCCTAATGCCCCTACCCCGCCCATGGCCTCAGCTGCCTGTTCGAGCACCCGCCGACCTTCCTCTATTGGGTCCTGTGGAGCGCAGTAAAGCTGAAGTAGAAGGATCAAGGACAGGGAAAGCCCAAACTTCGAATGTTGCTGTCTTAATTCAGAGTATTTCATCGTTGCCCCCCTCTTTGACTTGTCCAGGGTGTGACTACCCGGAGTGATGAATTTTCCTGGATGTTAACCCTTGAAAGGCTAAAAAGCAATGGAGCTCGGACATTGACAGGGAGTCTTTTGGGGTGTTAACTTTGCAATCAACATTGAACATCCGCTGGGAATATCTACTGGGTTTTGAGAACAACTCTCATCCTATGAAGTTTCTTCAGTTCAGCCAGGGTCAAAGGAGGCCAACAACATGAAAAAGAAGGAAGGATTGTTTCTTATCCTGATGGCGATTTCGCTTGTTCTGTCGGGATGTAATCGAACCAGAGGAGATGACTCGTCTGGCTCCCCTCTTTTACAGACGATGGCTTTTAACGAGGCTATTCTTGTGGGCGACCCTCAAGGACATCCTTCTGATCCGTTCCTGGCCACTTCCGGTGCCGGTGAGGTGTTTGTGAGCTGGACGGAGGAGAGCTCGGGGGAGGAGGGTCGTGATGGTTTTATCGCCAACGTGAAGAGTGGCGGACAGCAGTTGGCTGAGATCCGACAGATGAACCAGGAGCCCATCTCCGGACATGGAGGTGAGAATCTGGCCAAGTTTGCTCTCGCTCCCGATGGAGGCGTGGCGGCAATCTGGAGTGCTGTTTCACACGTGCACCATGCGGGAACGCTGAAGGCTGTCTACGGAGAAGGCAGTGGATCTTTTTCTCCGGAAGAGAATTTGAATGACGATCAGAGGGTGACCAACCATGGTTTTACGGGCATTGCTTCCGGCCCCGATGGGAAGATTTACGCTTCCTGGCTCGATGGGAGGAACGATGAGGAAGCTGCTGAAGTGTTTATGGCGGTCTCCGAGGATGGTGGCAAGAGCTTTGGAAAGAACTTTCAGGTTTCTACCTTTGCCTGCCCCTGCTGTCGACCCACCATAGCCTTTCTGGATGGCGGCGAGACGATGATTGTCGCCCATCGGCGCTTCGCTACCAGTTCCGGGTATATCGTGTCGGATAATGTACGCGACCACCAGTTGCTTCGTTCCACCGATGGAGGTAAAACCTTCAGCGATCCGGTCCTGATCAGTGACGATGGCTGGGTCACCTTCGGCTGTCCCCACGCAGGGATTGCCCTCGATGTCGACAACCAGGATATGATCCATGCAGTTTGGTGGACGGGTGGCCGGACGCCCGAGGAAGCGGGTATTTACTATACCTACTCTGAGGATGGGGGCAGGAGTTTTGCTCCTCGGCAGTTGATGGTCCAGGCACCTCATGACACGGTATTGCATACGCAGATCACGGTCGACAAAAACGACACCCTTTATGCCAGCTGGATCAATATCGAAGAGAACAGGCCTCAGATCTTTCTGGCTCACCGCAGCGCAGTGACCGGGCAGTGGAGCCCCATTCATCGGGTGAGTGATGGTACTTGGAATACCGTGTATCCGGTGGTGACCGTGGATGAGGAGAATCTTTATGTGGCCTGGACTGAGAGGAAGGGCGAGGACTCTCAGGTGCGGTTGCGAACGGCGCCCCTGGTGAAAAATTAGGATGGGGCAGCAAATGAGACTCAAGAACTGGAGTCAACTGGGGCCTAGGGCAACGGTTTTTACCATTACCCTTTTGGTGGGGTCCCTGTTTGGAATCCAGGTCCAGGCTCAGACCAAAGAACCCGAGACGGTGGTTATTCGAGGCAGGGTTGTTGATCTCACCTGCGCAGTCAAAGGAAAGGCCTTGATGGAAGCCTGGAACAACGTTGGACAGGATCACATGATGGCGGATGGCAACATCCAAAAGGGTTGTGCCTCGATGTGTTTAACGGGTGGTCATCCGGCGGCCCTCTTTTCCGACGACGCAATCACGGCAGTTTTCGCTTGCAATCCACGGGGCTCAGGGGCGTCTGAGTATACGCTGGCCAAGTACGCCTCTGCGCCGGTTGAGTTTCAAGGATACTGGGCAAGTCCCGGAGTCTTTGTCCCCCAAAAGGTCCGGCGCACCACACTGAGTGTCGAGTCCCGCTACGGCTCCGGGGGGTGGCGAACCCTGGACTGTGCCATCTATGCATTAGCAGAGACCAGACATTAGCCCGCCAAAGGGTAGCGTCGAACCTTAAACAGACCGAATGCGAAGATCCCCAAGGTGGGGAGAATCAAGCCGACCAGAGCTACCCGTACATAGCGGCTCACCCTCCCCTGGGGTTCCTCCAGGTATCTGTAAGGGGGGATCTCCTTGTAATGACTCCAGCCCACAGCAAGCGCGGTGAGTAAAAGAACGAACACGATGCCTGTCGCCCATTGAAAGCGGCCGTCACGAACCATTTCCAGAAACTCTTTGTAAGCGATGGTCCTGATTATGAGTTCACCTCATAGTGTGTTGATCTGTGAAGGCTCCCTTAATCGTGCATATGCTCGAGGTAGATTCGCTCCAGATCGGTGTGTTGGAGACCCTCGGTGTCCATGGTGTCTACCAGTCGACCATGTTTCATAATGCCCACCCGGGTTCCCGTCTCTTTGGCTCGGAACAGGTCATGAGTGGCCATAAAGATGGCCACCCCTTCGGAACTCAGTTTTTGCAGAAGTCCCGAGAACTCGTTGGAGGCCTTCGGGTCCAGTCCCGAGGTGGGTTCGTCCAAGAGCAGGGCCTCTGCTTTTTTGGCCAGAGCAATGGCGATTCCCACTTTTTGCCTCATTCCCTTGGAGTAGGCAGAGATGCGTTTGTTGGCCTCCTCAGTGGTCAGACCCACCTGCTCGAAGAAACGAAGGAGTTCAGAACGCTCATAATGCCGTTTGGCCAGGGAACTGAAGTACTCCAGGTTTTCCAGACCCGTCAGATTGCGATAGAGCATCACCTGTTCGGGGATGTAGGCGAGATACTTCTTCGTCTCCAGTGCCGCCTGGGTCACATCCAGGCCCTTGACCTTGGCGGTTCCCCCCGAAGGCTCAATAAAGTTTAAAAAAAGGTTGATCGTCGTCGTTTTGCCGGCACCGTTAGCACCCAGAAGACAGAAGATCTCACCGGGTTCAACTTTTAGATTCAAAGAATCCAGTGCGGCAGGCCCGCCGTCATAGACCTTCGAGAGATTGATGGCTTCCAACATGTCACCCTCCCTGTTATGAATAATTACCCAGAAGTTCCAGTTGTCTCAAACCGATTGGTTGTGAACCGGGGCATCCCTCATCTGCCAAGTTTCGGAGAACCTTAGCAGACGGCGATCTCCCCGTCTAGCCCGAGTTTCACACCAGGTGGGGACAGGTGGGGAAAGATTCTATTGCCTTTGGCCTGTGAAAGTTCTAGCATTGAGAGAACATTACAAATTCATAGGTTTAGGGGGATCTAGCGATGCAAAAACACAAACTCGGTTCACTGATTTTGGCATCCATCATTTTGGTGGCCTGTGCGGTTCCACTCTTTGGGCATACAAGCGTCAACCCGCGTACTGCCCAGGCAGGGATTCATCACAAGATCTTTTACGTTCGGGCACCGGTGGAAAAGGAAATTCCAGTGGTTGAGCTGGGTTTCGAGGTGGATGAGGAATGGCGCAGGAATGGAGGGGACGTCAACTCTTTTCAGGACATTCCCGGCTTGGAATTGCATGTCGATTTTGACGACGATGGGAAGGTGGAACGCTTCTACTGGACAGGATCTCGGGCAGTCATGGAGACCTTCCAGATGATCTACGTGAGCATGAATGTCCCCGAAGAGCCAGGAGTCTATCCCTGGAAATCCTGGCAGAAATACACCGATGGCAGTGTGGTCTGGTGGAACGAGCCCCGCGGTGAAGGGGTGCAAAACCCTTATCCGGTTGTGACCGTGGAACCACCGCCGATCCTGACGGCCGGGGTGTTTCAGGTCAGCGCAACCGCCATTGCTTTGGTGGCGCTGGCGCTATCCTTGCTGGCTTTCAGGAATGGCCGCAAGAACCTTGCCTGATTACGTTCTGGGTGTGTAGGGGCACCCAGATTAGACTGTCTCAAAAGTCGGTTGACCCAGGTTTCTTATGTAGGGGCGCACGGTCGTGCGCCCTATTAAGCTGTTGATAAAGCAGGGTATGTGGGCGCACAGCCGTGCGTCCCTACAAGCCTTAATCAAGATCAAGCGGGGTTTTTAGACAGTCTCTCAGTTGGCCCCGCCCTCCTTCCTTTCTTCTCTTTCTTCCCGTCTCTTTTTCCCCTCTCCAATTTCTTGGACGGAATTCAAATTATCGAATTGCATTAGCAATAGTAGGGTAACTCCTTTAAAAACATTTGTTTATTGGTTTTTTGGGCCGTGCTGAGGGCCCTTGAATCCAAATAATTGGATTTCAGGGCATCCAGAGTTCATGGGGGCATTTACATAAATCGTTTAAAATCAACAGATTAATTGAAATAGGTCGAGTTTGGCTCGAGTTTTGCTTTACAGATGTCGGCGAGGAGGGTATCCTCCCCAACCATTCTTTACAGGAATGAAGGCAAGTTGCACGAGCGAGGTCAGAAAATAGAGTGGTTTTAGGCATAAAGAATACGAGGTAACTAACAACCGGAGTTATGGGGTTGTCTTCCTAATTTCTAAATCTAGGGAGCAAGCTCCTCATAAGCACGAGGGAGTAATCAATGAGAAAGATCCATCGAACATTATCCGTATTAGCAATTTTGCTGGTATTCACTTTTGCGGGCCTCAATGCCCAGCAGACCACCGGAACCCTCAAGGGAGTCGTGAGCGACGAAACGGGCGGAGTGCTGCCTGGTGTCGAGGTGACGGCCCGAAACACGGGAACCGAAGCCACTCGCACCGTCGTCAGCGACGATGAGGGGCGTTACCGGTTGTCGCAGCTGGCTCCAGGAGACTACGAGCTGCGGGCCGAACTGGCCGGATTTCAGACGGCCATACTTCAAGAAATCTCCTTGAGTGTGGCTCAGGAGGCGGTGGTCGGCGTCACCCTGAGAGTGGGAGCCATCACGGAGCAGGTCGTGGTTTCAGCAGAAGTCTCACTGGTGGAGACCAGCTCAGCCACTGTGGCCGCTCTGGTCGACAGCCAGCAGATCCGTGACTTACCGCTGAACGGGCGAGACTTCCTGCAGTTGGCTACCCTGCAAGACGGAGTTGTTATGCCCACGGGAATGCGCAAGTCGGTGAATGGAGATCTGGGAACGAAGATCTCCATTGGTGGAGCCCGGGCCTTTGATAACGCCATTCTTCTGGATGGGACGGACATCAAAAATCAGTATGGGACATCACCCGGCTCCGTTGCCGGCGGCCTACTGGGCGTGGACACGGTGCGCGAATTTCGCGTCATTACCAGTGCTTTCAGCGCTGAGTACGGGCGATTTACCGGAGGTGTGATCAGTGCCGTCACCCGTTCCGGAAGCAATCAATTGCACGGCACTCTCTTTGAATTTCACCGCAACAGTGCCCTGGATGCCCGGAATTTCTTTGATCGCGATCCCCTTAATCCTACGGTCCGAAGTAAACCTCCGAATTTCATTCGCAACCAGTATGGCTTTACCCTGGGAGGCCCCATTGTTAAGGATCGGACCTTCTTTTTTGGAAGCTATGAAGGATTTCGGGAACGCCTGACCTTAACTGAAATTTCCAATTTCCCCAGTGAGGATGCCAAAAACGGCCTCCTTCCCCTTAGCGTTGTTGATTCCTGCTCTGACATCAGGGGTAGTCTTTGCTTCGTGGGAGTGGATCCCCTGGTCCAGCCCTATCTCGATCTGATGGTATTGCCCAATAGTGGGGACACCGGAAACGGGTTTGGCCGGGTCAGTTTTTCGAATCCCCATCCGATCAATGAGGATTATGCTGTGATCAAAATTGATCACGAATTCTCGGACAGTGATAACTTCTTTGTGCGCTATACTTTCGATGATTCGGACGGCTCCCAACTCAACGAAGGCATTCTCTATACGCAGGTGGATACAAACCGTTACCAGTATCTGACCCTTGAGGAAAAGCATATTTTCTCTCCCACCCTGTTGAATGAATTCCGCGTTGCCTTCAACCGTTCGTCCAACTCGACAGATGAGGTCGGTAGCGTGGATGAGTCCCTCTGGCTCTCTGATGTGGACAGGCAGAAAGCGACTGGTTTCGATGGCGGAATGGGACTGATTTTTTGCCGGGGCTGCGGCATGTCTCAGTTTGGCACCTCCACGCGCACCCCTGGAAAAAGCACCCTGAATACCTTTCAGTACATGGATAATCTGGTCTGGACCCGGGGCAGGCATTCCCTGAAAATGGGGGTGAGTGTCAGCCGCTTCCAGTACAACGCTTCCAACTTCGCGCGGCTGCAGGGGACCTGGCAGTTCGATAGTCTCCAGGACCTTATGGAGAGGAGATTCACCGAAGCTTCAGTCTTTTTCGGTGACCTGCAGTCGAACCCATTGCCTATAGGTTTGCGGCAGAGCCTGGTCGGACTCTATCTTCAAGACGACCTGCAGTTTTCTCCCAATCTGACCATCAATCTGGGAATGCGCTATGAATTCATCACCAGTCCTTCGGAAGTGAAAGGACGGATTGCGAATTACTTCGATATCTCGGAGACCGAGACTACCCCTGGCAACCCTTATTTTGAAAATCCGTCGCTGAAGAATTTTTCTCCCCGTATCGGATTAGCCTGGGATCCCACCGGAACTGGAAAGTCCTCGGTTCGCGCGGGTGTTGGTCTCTTCCACCAGCAGATTCTGACCTGGTGCTGCACTTCGACAAGTTTTCGAGCTCCGCCCTTTGCGATACGGGGGGTCCTGGGACGCCGATCCGTCGGCATTACCGACTTTCCCAATGGGCTGCGAAACCTGGATGCAAATTTCGAGGGAGCCGGCACTCCGGAATTGTTCGTTAACGGCCAGCCCAACCAATCCTACATGATGCAGTGGAGTTTGACCCTCCAGCAGGAGGTAGGTGGAAACATCACTGCCACGGCCGCTTATAAGGGTTCCCAAGGCGTGAAGCTGTCTCGCGTCGGCGATGTCAATCGAGCTGTTGCGGTCCAACTGCCAGGGGGGGGATGGAAAATCGACAATCCCAACTCGAGGAGCCGGCAGAATCCTAATTTTCAACGCGTCGCGATCCGACGATGGGATGGCCAATCTTACTACCATGCTCTGTCGCTGGGACTGCGGAAGCGGTTCAGCGGGGGAAACATGTTCCAGCTGTCCTATCAGTGGCAAAAGTCGATTGATGACGGGTCCAGCATTGCGGGCTCTCCCAGAGAGACCTTTAACGATGGCTGGCTCTCCCAGAACTTGCTGGATAAAAATACCGATCGAGGACTGTCCGCTTTCAGCGTCACCCACACGTTTAACACCAACTTTGCCTTGGAGTTGCCCTTTGGCCCCGGCCGGCTCTATGGCGCCAATGCCGACGGATTTCTGGGCCAGCTGATTGGAGGCTGGCAGATCAATGGCATTGTCCAGCTGGCCACCGGCTCACCTCAGTTTTTGGAGGGCGATCCCACAGGAACCTGCCTGGGTGGCTGCAACAATATCCATGCCAACATCAAAGACGGTCAAACCATTCCCCTGGCCCGGGACCCGAACGGATGGTTCATTGCACCCGAGATATTGCGCGACCCCACTCTAACGGTCGCCGATTCCAGGTTCCCCTTCGAGAATCCTGCACCTGGCTTTTTTGGAAACGTGTCACGAGGCTCGGTTGAAGGACCCGGATTTGCCTCGGTGGATCTGTCCCTTCTCAAGAACTTCCCTGTGGGCGAGCAGGCTGAGATTCAGTTCCGGATGGAAGCCTTCAACATTTTTAACCGGACTAACTTTCAAGGTCCCACCCGCGCCAATGATACCATCGGCCGAAATAAACGTCCCGTGACCACCTTCGGTGAGCTTACCGAGACGGTGAACTTCTCAAGACAGATCCAGCTGGCCTTGAAGATCACCTTCTAGATCCTGCATTTGTCAGGCTGCTCAAGAGGGCAGGGCTTTAAGCTCTGCCCTCTTTTTTTTGGAAGGGAGAGTTTGGGGACTGTCCCCAAACTCTTGTAGCGGCCGCTCTACAGGAGACTCTCTCAAAACCCTACTTGATTTTGGTTCAGGCCTGTATGGGCGCAGATTTTTGCAATCTCCCACCGGATACCCAATTTCTTGGATCTGGTTCAAATTATTGAATTGCGCCTGTCCTGCTGGCTAACATACTTAAAACCAGTGGTTTAGCTGGTCTATCTCGAGGCGGGATGAGGCTTTCGAATTCAAAAATATGAATTTCTTCGCTCCTTGGATTCTCCTTTAATCTTTGTTAACCGATTTAAACTCAATCAGTTGTATGGAATAGTCCGTTTTTGGAACGGGATTTGCATTGCGGGGACGGCGACGGACTACCATTGAGAAGTGGTATCCAATTTAGGACTTTTCGGTACGGCTTGTGTTGGGATGACACGATGATCACCGGCACATAGCTCGTTATTTAGGAAAGTATCACACAAAAATGGAGCCAGCCCCCTTTTTAGGGGAACCTGCTCTGAGGTTTGGGAGGTTAGTCAATGAGAAAGATCCATCGAACACTATCCGTATTAGCCATTTTGCTGGTATTCACCTTTGCGGGCCTCAATGCCCAGCAGACCAGCGGCACCATCAGTGGCGTGGTCAGCGACGAAACGGGAGGAGTGCTTCCCGGTGTTGAAGTGACCGCCCGAAACACGGGAACGGAAGCTGCCCGTACCGTGATCAGTGACGATGAGGGGCGCTATCGAGTCTCTCAGTTGCCTCCAGGAGACTACGAGCTGCGGGCCGAGCTGGCCGGATTTCAGACGGCCATACTTCAAAACATCGGCTTGAGCATGGCTCAGGAAGCTGTGGTCGGCGTTACCCTGAGGGTGGGGGCCATCAGCGAACAGGTGGTGGTTTCCGCAGACGTTGCACTGGTTGAGACCACCTCGGGAATGGTGGCCGCTCTGGTGGATAGCCAGCAGATCCGCGACTTGCCTCTGAACGGTCGTGACTTTATCCAGCTGGCCGCCCTTCAGGAGGGAGTGATCGTCCCCGTGGCCACTCGCAGGAGTGTAAACGGAGATATGGGGGTCAAAATAAATATTGCCGGGGCTCGACCCACCGAAAATGCCGTCTTGCTGGATGGGACCGACATCAAGAATGCCTATGGAACCACTCCGGGCTCTGTAGCGGGCGTCTTGCTGGGAGTGGACACCATTCGCGAATTTCGCGTCATCACCAGCGCTTTTACCGCCGAATATGGGCGTTTCTCCGGTGGCGTGATCAGCGCCATCACCAAGAGCGGCACCAATGAGTTTCACGGTACCGTCTTTGAGTTTCACCGCAACAGTGCCCTGGATGCTCGAAACTTCTTTGATCGCGACGTGGTTAACCCCTTGGAGCGAAGCAAAACGCCGCCTTTTATTCGCAACCAGTATGGATTTACCCTGGGGGGCCCCATCGTCAAGGATAGGACCTTCTTTTTTGGCAGCTATGAGGCACTGCGGGAGCGACTGACCACTACCTCCATTTCCAACTTCCCGGATGCGCAGGCACACCAGGGGATCATTCCCAGCACCTTCCGGGGTGCCCCAAATTGCTTTGCTGACGAGGTGGTGGGTAACGAATGCCATATTGCCGTTAATCCTGCAATACAGCCCTATCTCGACTTTTACCCCATCCCCAATAACCCAGGTTCGACAAACGGAATTGGCCAGTTCTTTTTTGGCAATCCCGCGCCTACGGATGAGCATTACTTCGTGATCAAGGTCGATCACAAGATCTCGGACAGCGATGATGTCTTCGTTCGCTACACCATAGATGATGGAGCTTTGGACTTTCTGACCGAGACTTACGTTAATGGGCTTCAGGAGAGGAACCGGAACCAGTACACGACCATTGAGTGGAAGCATATTTTCTCCCCCACCATGCTCAATGAAGCCCGGTTTGCCTATAACCGCTCCAACACCCGGACTGATGACTTCGAAAACATTCCTTCCGACGAAAACCTCTGGTTCATACCCCCGGCGGAGTTGAAAGAGTCCGGTTTTTTCGGTGGACTGGGACTCTTTTTGTGCCGGGGATGCGGAGTCTCTCAGTTTGGCACCACCACCCGTACGCCGCAAAAACATACCCTGAATACCTTTCAGTACATGGACAATCTGGTATGGACGCGGGGAAGACATGCCCTGAAACTGGGTGTCAGCTGGAGCCGTTTCCAATACAACTTAATGAATATTGCCCGCAGCCAGGGGAGTGTTCAGTTCGAAAACGTAGGGGATCTCCTGCGTGGCTGGTGGCAGCAGACCTCGGTCTTTTTTGGCGACCTGAACGATGGGACCAAGATGAGTGCCGGCCTTCGCCAGAACCTCATCGGCATCTATATTCAGGATGATTTCCAGTTCCGGCCCAACCTGACCTTCAATATGGGGCTGCGCTATGAGTTCATCACCAATCCCTCAGAAGTGAACGGTCGGATTGGTAATCTCCAGGATCCTTTGGCCGCCCAGACCACGGTAAGCGATGTCTTCTTTGACAAGAATCCCTCGCTGAAGAACTACTCACCCCGGGTGGCCTTTGCCTGGGATCCTACGGGAAACGGAAAATTCTCGATTCGAGGGGGTTATGGCTTGTTCTTTGACCAGGTCATGCAGTGGTGTTGCAGCTCCGCACTTTTTCGGAGCACCCCTTTTGGGATTCGAGCCCTCGCTCAGGAAGGTGTTCACGGTGTGATCCGGAATGTAGGTGGCCGCCTCAGAGGCGTTCCACAGCCCGTCATAGGGAGAACCGAGGCGGAATACAATGCCTTGTCCGCGATACTTTGCCCCGACTGCAATGGCAATTATACCGACACCTTCCCCAACGGTTTGAGAGATCTGACCGGTGTTCATCCTGCTGTGGCAAACCCTGCTCTTTTCGTGGTCAGTGATCCCACCCAGCCTACTCTTCAACAGTGGAGTTTGACCCTTCAGGCTGAAGTCTTACCCGATACCGCCGTGACGGTGGGCTACGTGGGTTCCCGCGGGACCCATATCCCTCAGGCGGTGGATAAGAATCGGCCTGTGGCAAGCCAGGATCCAGATGGGACATGGTTCTACGAGTGTGACCGTATACAAGGGGGCCAGTGTGTGACCCAGGCAGCCAATCCCAATTTCACCAATATCAGCGACCGGGTGTGGGATAGGAATTCCTTCTACCACGCGCTGAAGTTGGGATTGAGGAAAAGGCACACCTCCGGTTTTTCCTACCAGGTTTCCTACCAGTTCCAGAAGTCGATCGATGAGGGCAGCACCCTTGCCGGCTCTCCCCGGGAGACTTTCAACGACCAGTGGCAGGGCAACAACTGGTTGGATCACCGGATCGACCGAGGACCTTCCAACTTCAACCTGGCGAACGTGCTGAGCTCCAACTTTTCCGTGGATCTGCCTTTTGGAGTCGGCCGTCGCTATGCTTCCGGTGCCACGGGTTTTGTGGGCAAACTGATTGAGGGCTGGTCCATCAATGGCATCCTGAATCTCTCCGATGGTGCGCCCCAAAATATCCTGGGTCCCGATCGCGTGCTTTGCACCAGCAATTGTGCCCAGTCGCGGCCCAGCCTGGTTGCCGGCGGGAATAACAACCCGATAACCGGAGATCCCAATGCCTGGTTTGGAGACCCCGAAGACAACTTTGAACTTCCGGCTCCGGGTCGTTTTGGAAACCTGGGACGCAACACCGGTATCGGACCCGGGCTAGCCCAGTTCGATTTTTCCATCCACAAGCGCTTTTACGTGGGTGAGGCGGCTGATATTCAGTTCCGAGCCGAGTTCTTTAACCTTCTCAACCGGACCAACTTCCAGGGTCCTGTCCGCTCACGGGGTGCCTTCACCTCAGGTGGAGGAGTCAATGGAACCTTCGGTGAACTGACCGAGACTGGCACCACCTCGAGACAGATTCAGTTTGCCTTGAAGCTCAACTTCTAGACCCTGCATTTGTCAGGCTGCTCAAGAGGGCAGGGCCGTTTCGGCCCTGCCCTCTTTTTTTGTAGCACGGGTACCCATATTTCCAGCCTTCCACACAACCACTCACTTTTCTCCCATTTTCCCATTGACAGGGTGTTCACTGGCGTGATACCCCAAGGGTTATATTTCTCTTCATTGACCGAGGGTACACAGGCATGATGTTCGATTGTCGGATTTCCGACAAAATGGTGACATTACTACAAGTAGAAAGGCCTCAAGTTTCTGTTGGGGTGCTTGTGCCCGTCACTTGGCCTGGGGGGAGCGTTTGCCATCCTTTTCAACCGTGAAACTTAGGAGGAGATCAATGATGAACCGAATCTTGTCAGTACTGACAATTGTGTTGGTTTTCGCTGTGGTGGGCGTCTCTGCTCAGCAGACCACCGGAAACATAAGTGGAGTCGTCAGCGACGAAACGGGAGGAGTGCTTCCCGGCGTTGAGGTGACGGCCCGAAACACGGGAACCGAAGCCACCCGCACCGTGATCAGCGACGATGAGGGGCGTTATCGGATCTCTCAGCTGGCTCCAGGCAGCTACGAGCTGCGCGCCGAGCTGGCCGGATTTCAGACGGCCCTGCTTCAAGACATCGGCTTGAGCATGGCTCAGGAAGCGGTGGTTGGCGTCACCCTGAGGGTGGGTTCAATCACGGAGCAGGTGGTGGTTTCCGCAGACGTTGCACTGGTTGAGACCACCACAGCCAGCGTGGCCGCTCTGGTGGACAGCCAGCAGGTCCGCGACTTGCCCTTGAACGGGCGCGATTTTATCCAGCTGGCTGCCCTGCAGGAGGGAGTGGTCATGCCGGTGGCTCAACGCAGATCGGTGAATGGAGATCTGGGCTTGAAGATCTCCATTGGTGGAGCACGGACCTATGACAATGCCATGCTTCTGGATGGAACCGACATCAAGAATCAGTACGGGACCACGCCCGGCTCTGTTTCAGGGAGCTTACTGGGGGTGGACACCATTCGCGAATTTCGTGTCATCACCAGTGTCTACAGCGCCGAATACGGCCGATTTACGGGAGGCGTGATCAGCGCCGTCACCAAGAGTGGAACCAATGAATTTCACGGTACGGTGTTTGAATTTCACCGCAACAGTGCCCTGGATGCCCGAAACTTCTTTGATCGCGATCCCCAAAATCCCTTGGAGCGAAGCGATGTCCCTGGCTTTAAGCGGAACCAGTTTGGCTTCACCCTGGGAGGCCCCATCGTCGAAGATCGGAGCTTCTTTTTTGGTAGCTACGAAGGACTGCGGGAGCGCTTGAACAGCACCGAAATTTCCACTTTTCCCAATGCAGATGCTCACAACGGGATCATTCCCAATGTTCGCTTCCGGGGAAGGTTTATTTGTGGCGCACCTTTTGGGGTCGGAGGGCAGCCCAGCCAACCCACCTGCGACATTGGAGTGGCTCCTAATATCCAGCCTTATATGGACCTTTACCCGCTGCCCAACGGTGGGGATGTGGGCGACTCCGGATTGGGCCTACTCTTTTGGAATAATCCCCAGCCGCTCAATGAAGATTACTTCCTGGTCAAGCTCGATCACAAGTTCACAGACAGTGATGATTTCTTTATTCGCTTCACTGTCAGTGACGGCGAGTCCACTGCGAAGAACGAAAGCTCCATCTGGGAAATCCAGGAAGAAAACCTGAACCAGTATTGGACCCTTGAGGAGAAGCATATTTTTTCTCCCAACCTCTTGAATGAGTTTCGCTTTGCCTTCAATCGCTCCAGCAGCAGGACCGATGAAGCTGGTCCCGTGGATGAGTCCCTCTGGTTCGTGGAGGCGGCCAGACAAAAATCGGCCGGTTTCGGGGGAGGAATGGGACTGCTTTTTTGCCGGGGCTGCGGCATAAATCAGTTTGGTACCTCCACACGCACCCCCCAGCAACACGTTCTGAATACCTTCCAGTACATGGATAATCTGGTGTGGACACAAGGGCGGCATTCCCTGAAAATGGGTGTGAGCGTGAGCCGCTTCCAGTACAACTATCGCAACTTTGCCCGTTTGCAGGGGACCTACCAGTTCGATGATCTACGCAGGTTCATGCAGGGGACATTTACTGCCGCCACCGTCTTTTTTGGCGACCTGGCATCGGAGGTCCCCCAGCCCCTCGGCTTGAGGCAGAGCCTGATCGGAATCTACCTGCAGGACGATTTTCAGTTTCGACCCAATCTGACTTTCAATCTGGGAGTCCGTTATGAGTTCATTACCAATCCCACCGAAGTGGCCGGGCGCCTGGGGAATCTGGATAATCCTTTGGATACCGAGACCCGGACGGGCAACCCTTACTTTCTGAAAAACCCATCCCTGAAGAACTTCTCTCCCCGGGTGGGTTTTGCCTGGGATCCCACCGGTAGTGGGAAGTTCTCCGTTCGCGCTGGCTTTGGTCTCTTCCACCAGCAGATTCTCCAGTGGTGCTGCAGTTCGGCACTCTTTCGCAGCTGGCCTTTTGGCATTCGAGGGGAGCTCGATGATGATACCCATGCCGCCGAACTGGCCACCTTTCCCAATGCTCTGAGGAATCTGAGTGCAACTCATCCCTCCAACGACCGGGTGGCCATGTTCGCGGTCAGCCAGCCCAGCCAGCCTTACCTGATGCAGTGGAGTTTGACCCTCCAGCGGGAGCTGGTTGCAAGCACGGCGTTGACCGTCAAGTATTCAGGATCACGGGGTGTCAAACTGCCCAGGGTGGGGTCGGCCAATCGACCCACTCCGAGCCGGGATGCCAACGGGGCATTGTTCTATCCGAACGTGAACGCACCTCAACTCAACCAGGCCTGGACTGCCATCACCGATCGCAGATGGGATGGCAACTCTTATTATAATGCTTTGAGCCTGGGATTGCGGAGGCGATTCAGCGGTGGAAACATGTTCCAGCTTTCCTATACCTGGCAGAAGTCGATCGATGAGGGATCCGTCATTGGGGGCTCTCCCCGAGAGACCTTTAACGATGCCTGGTTGACCCAGTACTTGCCGGAGCGGAGTCTCGATCGAGGCTTGTCCGCCTTCAGCATTGCGCAGGCCTTCAGCGCCAACTGGGGGGTGGAGCTGCCCTTCGGGCGCGGCCGCCGTTATGGGGCCGGTGCTACCGGGATTCTGGGCAAACTGATCGAAGGCTGGCAAGTCAACGGAATCGTCACACTGATGACAGGACCCCCTTCGACCATCGACGGCAACCCCTTTGCCACCTGTCGCCAGTGCAACAATATCTTCTCCAGCATCCGACCCGGGATTCCATTCCCCAAATCCGAGAGCCCCAATGGCTGGTGGGTCGCCGATGTTGCAACCATTAGCGATGAGGATTTTCCCTTTATTCAGCCGGGCCAGACCGATGCCGATGGAAACCTGATTGGTCCCGCGCTGGGCTATTTCCCCAACCTGGCACGAAACGCCGGAGAAGGACCGGGAGTGGCCACTCTGGATTTCTCCATTCTCAAGGACTTCTATGCCGGTGAGAGAGCCCAGGTTCAGTTCCGAGCCGAGTTTTTTAACATCCTGAATCGCACCAACTTCCAGATCAATTTCCGCAATCGGGATACCCATACCCGAGGGGGTACGATCAATCGAAGCTTTGGTAACCTCACCCAGACGGCGACTACTTCGCGACAGATTCAGCTGGCGTTGAAGATCAGCTTCTAAGCTGGAGGTTAACATCGGTGCTCAAGAGGGCAGGGCTTTATCGGCCCTGCCCTCTTCTTTTGTAGGGGCCGCTCTCAGAGCGGCTGTCCTTTTCTCCTTCTCTGTCTCTCTTTCTTCCTCCTCCCTTTCTTGACCGTAGGTCACAACAGTGATATTTCAGGTGCAACTGTTTTCCAGAAGACCGACTTTTTCAACCTAACCGGAGGTATAGCCGATGAAAAAACGCTTCCTGATCTGGATCATCCTGGCTCTGGGATTGGGTCTGACCCTGTCCTTTCAACCAGGCTTTCTCCCCTCCTTGTCAACAGGTGTTCAGTCCCTCTATGCCCAGGGCACACCAGAGAGCAAATTCTGGGTGTTTGATGGGCACATGCATCCCATATCGTCCGTGTATCGTCGAGGAGGAACCATTGGGGAGCCCAATTCCGATCCCCGATTTACCCTCTCCCTGGCCGGGAAGGGTGGACTGGGAGCGGCCTTTTTCAATCACTCGATCGACGAGTTCTACGAAGCCAACCATATTGCGGTCAAGGACGCTCTACGGCAGTTTGACCGCTTCTATTCCGAAATTGCCAGGTACCCCGATCAAGTGGGAGTGGCCACCAGTGGCGAGGAGGTCAGAGCACTTCGACGAGAGGGCAAAATCGCGGCCATTGTGGCCATTGAGGGAGCCTTGGCCCTTGAGAGCGACCTGGGGGTGCTGCGCATGTTCCACAGGCTGGGACTGCGGGAGATGAACCTGGTCCACCTGTTGGGAAATAACATCGGCGATGTCATGCACTCCACAGAAAACAACGGCAAGGGATACGGTCTGACCGACTACGGACGAGAACTGGTGGCCGAGATGAACCGATTGGGAATCGTGATTGATCTTTCCCATACTGCCGAGCAAACCGTCCTGGATGTGATGGAGGTGAGCACCCAGCCGGTGACGACCACCCATTCAGGGGTTCGATCCCTGATGTATTCCCCCACCCTGCCCAACTGGAGCGATGAGATGATCCGCAAGATTGCCGGCATGCGGGGAGTCATTTGCGTTCCCTTTTTACCCATGATCGTGAACCAGGAGTTCCAGAACAAATGGCATGCCGGACGCCCCCGAGGCTCGGGTCTCATGGGGCTGGAGCCGTTGGTGTACACGGGTGATCCCACCAAAATCTACGATTTCATCGAGGAGCGAAGAAGCAGAGGAGAATCGAATCGCGGCAGAATGACCCAGGATCGTGGCAGGAACCTTCCTCTCCTTTCCGACTACATCGATCACATCGATTACATCGCCAGACTGGTCGGTGTGGACACTGTGGCCATCAGCTCAGACTGGGGAGGCTATCCGGTCAACATCAAGGGCATCGAGAATGCGGGCGAGTACCAGAATATCGCCCAAGCCCTCTTGAAAAGGGGATACAGCGACGGGGATGTAGCCAAGATCATGGGTGAAAACCTGCTGCGTGTCTTTGACGAGGTGGTGAGAACCGCCAGGAACTAGGGCGGGCCCGCAGGCTAAAGCCTGCGGCTCTGACGGAGTGACGAGGAACGAACAGAGCCGTGGTGGGGCCCCGTTGGAGCGATCAAAAGCAGTCGGAGCCGTGGGCTTTAGCCCACGGGCCATATTGGAGGGTGCGATCCACTCTTTTCCTATTGACACCGTCTTGAGAATGTTGATAATTCAAGGACAACTTCTCAGTCCTAAAGCGTAGGCTTTTTAAAGGAATAAAGAGGGTTTCTGGAGATGAAAACTCGCTTCTTAATCGGACTCACCTTTGCGGTGGGGTTGTCCGTGATTTTCTCCCCACCCGAGGGGCTTCTTTCCTTTTTCTCC
>CBDUTA010000009.1:0-24705 GCA_965369785.1 uncultured bacterium | reverse complement strand
TTCGGATTCCGGTGCATATGATTGAAAGGATCAACAAGATGATCCTGACCTCACGCGCCTTGGTTCAGGAATGTGGTCGAGAGCCCACCTCCGAAGAGGTTGCCCGTAAGATGAATAGTTCCGAGCGTCAGGTCAGGGAGATGGTCGAACTCCTCCGGAAACCCATCTCCTTGGCGACTCCCATCGGTGAAGACGAAGACATTCACCTCGGTGATCTCATCGAAGACTCTACGGCCATTTCTCCTGCCGAGGTCTTGATCGATATCAGCATGAAAGACCAGACGGCGGCTCTCTTGCGTACCTTGAACCCTCGTGAAGAACAGATCATTCGTATGCGGTTTGGTATTGGCGATGGATTGGAAGAGACGCTGGAGGCGGTTGGGCAGAGGTTCTCCGTGACTCGAGAGCGGATTCGCCAGATTGAAGCCAAGGCACTGCGCAAATTGCGATATCGGGAAGAACGCAGAGAACAGGAAGATGAAAAATTAGGTTTGACTCCGGTAGATCCTCCGGTGCTACCCACAGAAGGTTTGTGAACGGGTTGAAGTTCGTTTTCTGGAAATGAGTTAGAACACGTCGCTTCGTGACGAGAACCTTTGCATAATCTGGGCTAAAGTCTCCTGAATGTCCACAAATCCGTCCCTCAACGATTGTCACTGTCATTTTTTCTCGCCTGCCTTCTTTCAAATGTTGGCCAGAGAGAAAGGCCTTCAGGACGCTCGGGATCCTGTCGAGGAGATAACCCGGTCGTTGGGCTGGGAGGCCCCACAATCCCCCGAAGCGTTGGCTCAACGGTGGGTCCGGGAACTGGACCCGAACCAGGTCGGCCGGGCCGCGCTGATCGCCAGTGTGCCAGGTGACGAAGAATCGGTAGCTGTCGCGGTAGCCCACCATCCTGAACGGTTTGTCGGGTTCTTTATGGTGAATCCAACCCAGGAGAAAACAGTGGAGAGAATTCGTTGGGCGGTTGGCGAACTCGGCTTGCGCTGCATCTGCCTCTTTCCGGCAATGCATCAATTTTATGTGTATGAAGACAAGGCCATCGAGGTTTTTGAAACTGCGGCCTCACTGGATGAGGTCGTGGTGTTTGTCCATTGCGGGGTCCTGTCTCTGGGCGTGCGAAAGAAACTAGGCCTGGCCAGCCGGTTTTCCATGCGCTTTTCCAACCCTCTGGATTTACATTCCGTTGCCTTAAGTTATCCGGAACTCCCCATGATCATCCCTCATTTCGGAGCGGGACTCTTCAGGGAAGCACTGATGGTTGCCGACCTTTGTCCGAATATTTACCTGGACACGTCCAGTTCCAACAGCTGGATGAAGTATCACCCTTCTTTGAATCTTGAAGATGTGTTTCGTCAGGCACTGGAGGTGGTGGGACCCGATCGGCTCCTTTTTGGTACCGACTCCTCCTTCTTTCCGCGCGGATGGCAGCGCAGGGTCTGGGAAGATCAAGATGCTGTTTTGGAAAGAATCGGAGTGGATGACCCCACCAAGGGAAAAATTTTTAGTGGGAATTTTAACCGGCTGTTCCCTCTTTCTGCTCCAGAAGTGCCTCTACATCGATAGTAATCAAGACATCCTTACCCACGACGACGCCACCTTTTTCCAATTCCCCGTTCCAGCTTATTCCGAAGTCGTTTCGATCGATCGTGGTCTTGGCTACGAAACCGGCGCGCGTTTTCGGTCCCTGATCTTCTCCATCCACCCAGAAGGGAGTATCCCACTGCCCTAAATAGTTCACCTCCAAAGTCACGGTTCGGGTAACGCCGCGAAGGGTCAGATCACCGGTGACTCGAAAGTCGTTCTTGCCGACGACTTCGACTTCACTCCCCTGGAACGTGATGGTGGGTTGGTTGTCCACATCGAGAAAATCGCTGCCTCCCAAGTGGCCATCCCTGTCCGGATCTCCACTCCAAAGTTCTGCCGTGTTAATGCTCGTATCGACGGAGGATTTACCTGGATTTTCCGGATCAAATTCGATGGTGCCCGTGATATTCTTGAAGTGTCCACGTACCCAGCACACCATCATGTGCCGAACAGAGAACTCGGCCGCGGTGTGTCCGGGCTCAAAAGTCCATTTGGCCATATTGACCTTAATAATAGGAGTGAAGGGATGAAAAGGCAACGTGCAGCCCGGGCTATGTGGGCGAACAGCTAATCGAGCATCAGCACCAATTCGAAGCCCGCTTGCAAGAGAGTGTTCTCCAGCCAGGAGGCAAGAGGCAGCACCGGGCGGAGGGGAGCCTCTCTGCTGACAGTCCGGGTGGGAGTTTTCCAGTCGGCAGGGAGGGCGGAACTTTGAATCATTTTTACCTGGACGATATCAGCGATTGCTGTTTGAATCTGTAGAGCGGATGTCAGCATGGAGTCGTCGTAGTAAAACAGTGCGGTGCTTGCTGTCCAGTCTTTCTCAGGATACGGGCTACGTTGAACATCCGCCCCCAAATCGCTCAGCCTTTTCTCAATCTGAGCAGCCTCGTCCCTGCTTTTCTTGCTGTGGACGATCCGGGTTTTTGTCCCTTGTATTTCACGGGTGTCCAACTGGGTCTGAATGGTTCGCACCCTCACTTCAGATTCCTGCACGGCTTTCTGAACCTCTTTGATGTCCTGGTTCAATGCTTTGACTTCCGCGGCTACGGATTTCGCCAGGGCAGCGAATCGAACTCGTTGCCTCTCTGTGAACTGTAGCCTCTGGGCCATGTCGTCATAGTCGGAGGCGAGCCTTGTGTAGCGTTTGGCCAATTGGATCTTGTCTTTCTGGGTCTGGGTCAGTAGGGCTTGGAGATTTTCCCGCTCGGCAGCCAAAAACGCCAGTTCTTCCTTGATGGTCTTGTCTCTTCTTTGGAGCTCCTGGGCTCTTTGCTCATTCTCAGCTTGATCTATGGCGTTTTGATGGGTCAGCTTTTGACTTTCCAGTAATGCTGCTTCACCCCTTAATCGAGCGATCTCTTGCTCATACTCTGAGTCAGGCCGAACAAGACCGATGACCCAGGTGAGAAGAAGTACCCCACACACGATCCCGGCAGCAGCCCATTTCAGGATCGTGGTTTCCTGGTACCATTTGGTGTGAAGGCGTTTCCTGATTTCCTCTGCTTCAAGCCAGAGTTTGACTCTCTCAGCCTCGCTTTTCCGCCTTTCCGCATCGAGTTTCAGGGCCAAAATGTGATCCGAGGATTTCGCCTTGGAAGTCAAAGCATCGGCGGAAGCTTTTTTCTTCAGAGGTAAAGCATCCCTTGACGACTTTTTCTTGGAGGCTGAAACATCCTCCAGGGATTCTTTCTGTGAAGCTAAAGCAGCGTCCTCCGACTCCTGCTTCGACGACCTCTTCTTGCGCTGAGCCATCGGTCGGGTTCTCCTACACTCTTCGAAATTAACGGATCAAGCCGCCCAAAGAACAGCTCTTCCATTGGATTTTAGAGGGATGGTCTGACAAGCGGCGAGTCGTGCTCTAGCCCGGATTATGCAAGTATCTTCTGCCGTGATCGTGCGACGCAGTCCGGGCAGCGCTTTCCCCGCCTGGCAACGAGAACCTGTGCATTGTCCGGACTAGAACAGGGAATCTGTTGTCCCTGGCGAGGGTTATCCGTTCACTGAGATGGCCGGAGAGTGGGTTACTCCTGTTTCTTCAGAGTGATCATTTCATGCACGCGGGTGGGTTCTTCCTCAACACTGATCCTGATGGACCCGGACTCATAGCCGGCCTTGGTGATATCCAGTTTGTAGTCTCCCACTTCCCAGAACCTCACCACATTGAGGCCATTTTCACCCGTGCTTCCCAGGATATTGCTACCGTCATAGACGATCGCATCGCCAGGTGTGCTTTGAATGTCCAGTTCGACGGTCCGGGCATCATGCTCAAGAGAAAAGGAAGTGGTTTGAGCCGTGCTACCGTCAGGCCTTTTCGAGATGACCGTCCACTTCCCGGTTTGGTGAGGCATAATTCTCTTTGAGCTCCACGTTCTCCAGGCCTCGGAGTTGACATCGAGTTCAACGGTGGCAATCAATTCGCCCTGCCAGTACCATTCATGGAGAATAGAAGTGGGCGCTGCAGCTTGCTCGATCTTCGTAAAGTAGAAGAGCCTGTCAACGGTAGAGGCAAAGGTGTTGGTTGCTGTCTGGACCTCGGGCATCCGATTTGCGATGGTGGTGGTCACGACGGCGTTGGTCACCTCGTAATTCGCGGTCTGGGCCGATAGACTGGTTAGACTCAAGAAAGCAAGCGCCAAAACCAACAGAAGCGTCTTTTCTTTCATCATTTGTCATACCCCCTTTTAAAAACTCTTAAAACGAAAACGAGCCACTCTTTGAGGATTCATTCTACTTTACTTTTAACATCTATCTCTGTCCTCAGAGACTCACTCGTTCTCTTCACTCAGACGATTTTAGTGGCATCCGGGCTGCTTTACAGTGACGCAGGTCACCAAAATCAGGGGTCCTCTCTGTCCCCTCCATAAAAACAAAGATTGGGAATCCCTTGCGACTCGCTCTATAATGGGTGGTTCCGTGACAGCCAAGTGATGAAAAAAGCAGTTCCGCAAATCATCGTTGCCGTCTTTGCCCTGGTCTTTTTGAGTACCTGTGGGGAAAGGGAGACCTTATTGAGCATTGCCGCCGGTCCAAGCGGGGGTAGCTGGCATCCCATTGGCGGGGTGGTTGGGAATATCATCAACAAATACGTCCCCGGTATCCGAGTCAATGTCGAGTCTACGGAGGGAGGCGTTCAGAACGTTCGGCTTCTGGGCACCGATCAAGCCGATATCGGTCTCTCGATTGCCGCCACCGCTTTAAACGGTTTCGAGGGAGACGCGCCTTATCAGCAGTCTTTCCCCAACATCCGTACTCTCATAGCCAGTTTCCAGCTGGGTTATCTTCAAATGGTTGTGCTCGAGAACTCCGACCTGCAGTCGGTTGAGGACATCAAGGGACAAAGAGTGGTGTTGGGCCCTCCGGGGCATGGAGCGATTCCCAGACAGAGGGAGGTGTATCAGGAGATGGGAATATCCTTCGAGGACTTCACTCCCATTTATTTGCCCTTTCGGGATTCACTTCAGTCCCTGGGTGACCGTCGTGTGGATGCTTCGGTTCTCTATATGGCCCCACCCGCCCCCTCTCTCCTGGAGTTTGCCGTCACCAACAAATTTCGAATGCTGCCCGTGAGCGAGGAATACAGGAACAAGGTGATTGAAAAATATTCCTACTTCGTATCGGGAACCATTGGCAGGGACGTTTACGGCTTGAGTGAGGATGTTCCAACCCTGGCCACTTCCAGCGTCATCCTTGTGCGCGAGGATATCTCCGAAGAGTTGGTCTATCAGATCACCAAGGCTATCCTGGAGCACGTGGATGAAGTTCAGGCAATCCATCCCTCAATGCAGGCTTTCAATTCGGAAATGGCGGTCCTCGGACCCGTCGTTCCCTTCCATAAAGGGGCGGAACGGTACTTCAAAGAGGTGGGTCTCCTGGACTAGCACGGATCATTCCCGGTTACTCCGTCAGAGCCACCCCCTACGAGGCACTTACCCACGGTTCTGACTGCTTCTTAGCTATCCTCACCGGAGCACTCATGGCGAGCCGCTCTAAGCTTTCGCTGCATCCTTCATCTGGGCCAGTCGGGCCTGCATATTACGTGTCAGGTGAGGTGCGATGCCCAGCATTCGCTGGATCAGCATCAGCTGGCCCCGATGATGCATTTCGTGTTCCTTCACGGAAAGGATCATTTCGAACCGGCTCTTGTCAGGAGGAGGTCCACCGTGTGGCATGCCCACACGTTCCGCCAGGAATTCCTCAGAGAGTCCTTCCACCCATTGGGCCCACTTCTCTCCATTGCTGCGCAGCAGTTCGATGATCTCTTGCTTGCTTCTGGGCTGCTCCTCTTCCGCTCTGAGACGTTGCCTCAGTGAGAGAAAGTCAAAGCCCTCCAGAGTGGTCCGGGCCTCAACGGCATGGATCTGGTGCTGGAGGTTGAAGGCAATTGCGATGTGACCCAGCCGTCGGGCCACACTGTCCGTGTCGGGAGTGGCTTGAAAGTTGTACTGATCCTCAGGAATGTCCTCGGCGGTGACGATGGTATTCTTCCGAACCGTCCGGAAACTCTCGCTCAGCTCTTTTACTCCGTAATAAGTCATGAAACCTCCTCCAACGGGTCAATAGGGAAGTCCATTCGGACTCTTTGTTTTTTCTAATTTGAGAATTATAGCTGGGAAAGTGAAGGCCAGCAAGAGACTCTAGTAAGCGGGTGCCCCCGGCTCACCCCTATGTCGCTTCGTGACGAGAACCTATGCATAATCCGGGCTAGCTTGAAAGGCTTTCCTCATATAGAGGACACTGAAATAAGGCACTGAACACTGAGAGTATCCCTCTCCGTTGGCTGGCAGAATGTGCTGTTCCAGTCGTGAGTTTGAAAGGCTCAACACAATGGCCAAACCGGAACATCTGAAGATCCTGCAGAAAGGCAAGAAGGCCTGGAACAAATGGAGGAAGAAACATCCTGATGAGAGTCCCAACTTCTACAAGGCGGAGCTCATGGAGATGGATCTCCGAGACGTCAATCTGTCGGGGGCGGACCTGAGCGAAGCGAATCTCATGGGCGCTAATCTAAGAGGAGCAGACCTGAGCCGGGGGAACCTTATGGGAGTGAACTTGTGCGAGGTAGATCTCAGCAAAGCCAATCTCACGGAGGCCAACCTCACAGGAGCGAAGCTCGTGGGAGCGAACCTCGTGGGAGTGAATCTGAGCCAGGCCAAGCTCAATGAATCAGATCTCAGTGCGGCCGACCTGAACAGGGCTGATCTGACTCAGGCCAAGATCAGGGATGCGGTGATTAAGGAAACCAACCTGATGGAAGCGAATGTCAGCGGAGCGGACTTGACGGGGACCTTTCTGGCGGATGCGGTAAATCTGACCCCGCAGCAGTTAAGTTCAGCCATTCTGGACGGGGATGCCCAGCCTGATCCATCCCCTGAGACAGTCACTCAGGCACCGACGGACACTGGGGATGAGCCGGCATGGAACCAGCAGAAGCCGGCTGCCGAAACCTTTGAAGGGGCTGCGACAACGGAGCCGTCCTTTTCCCAAAACCTGGAACCGGAACCGAGCCTGGAAGAGGAACCCGTTGCCGAGACCCTCGAAACGGAGAAGGCGACAGAACCCGTCGTCTCGGAGACCTTCCAGGGGACTCCAACCGACTGGGTTCCCACCCATTCGGATGATCCAACGGAGATCGATGAATTGGGAGGCAGACCCTTTGCCCAGATTTTAGCGGAGCGAATCCATGAGGTTTGGGCCAGGCCCAAGAAGAACCGATGGACCACCTCTCGCAAGACGGAAGAGATACCGGGAGAGGCCTTCGGAGTATTGATCCACGGCCCCTGGGGATCGGGAAAAACCTCGCTGCTCAACTTCCTGCGCCAGGAGCTTGTTTCCGGTGGGCTGGGGCGAAAGTGGATGGTGGTTGACTTCAACGCCTGGCGCCATCAGGGAATGGGGCCTCCCTGGTGGGCTTTGCTCAACGCCATCTACCGGCAAAGGTTCCGCGCTCTCAGAAAGATCAGCTTCTTTAGGGCCCTGCGGCTGGTGATCCGGGACCGCTGGTGGCGTTTCCAGGCCGGTCGGGCTTTTCAAATCTTAACGGGGGCCCTGATTCTCTGGGGTATCTGGTTCATGACCGAAGCGAACCTGGAGGGAAGTGTCGAGACCCTACTCAGGACCCTGGCCGGATTGCTGACACTCTGGGGCGTGGGTGTCCTGTTCAGTCGCTTTTGGCTCATGGGATCAAGGCGGTCGGCCAGGATCTTTATGGAGCACCACAGGGATCCCGTGCCCATGATTGTTCGGTATTTCAAGGAAATGGTCCAAGGGGCCTGTCAGCCCTGCGCCGTCTTTATCGACGATCTGGACCGCTGCGAAGGGAGCTATGTGGTCGAGCTTCTGCAGAGAATTCAGACCCTCTTTCATGAGTCCAAAGTCGTTTTCGTGGTTGCCGCAGACCGGAAATGGCTGCGAGCCAGTTATGAACACTCCTATGGGGAATTCAACGGATCGATCGGCCAGAAGGGACAGCCTCTTGCCCATCTCTTTCTTGAGAAGATGTTCCAAATCTCAGTGCCGGTGCCCAGGATGCCCGCTGCCACCCAGAAGCGATACTGGGACCGGCTCACAGAAATGAAGGCCTCCAAGAGCCCGAAAAAGGTAGAGATTGAGCTTCGCCGTGCGGAAAAGGAAGCCGAAAAGATCATGGGTCAGGAGAGCGTCGAAGAGAAAATCCTGTTTAAACTTCACGACTATAGAGGCGATGTTCTGGTTCAGCAGGCCTTGCTGGGTGTTGCTGCCAGGCGAATCATGAAACCTGCTGCCCGCAAGAACAGCGAGCATCTCTTGCACCCCTTCGTCGACTTTCTGGAACCCAACCCTCGTGCCATGAAGAGATTTGTCAACGCTTATGCCTTTCGAAAAGCGATCGCTCTTCTGGAGGGTGACGATATGGAAACAGAGTCCTTGGCGTTGTGGACCCTCATGGAGTTGAGGTGGCCTCTTCTGGCCGACTATCTGACCGATCATCCGGAGATGGTGGAACGGATTGGAAGTGAATTGGCATCCGACGGGATTCCTCCCGATATCCAAGAGTTGTTTGCCGACAGTGCCGTCCTGGCTGTGGTTCAGGGCAACGATCCGGTTCGAAGACCCGCCTTGGATGAGAGGACGATTCGCAAAATCGTGGGCCGCTAGCCCGGACGATGCAAATCCGGGCTACCTGCTCTGATCCGTGGTTCCCACATCGGGCCGCGGATCGGGAACAAAGCCTTCTCGATTGGGCATCTGGACCTGGGGTAGCGTCTGTGCATTGATGACATCCTCCTCCTCGATAATGCCGTTGAGATAGAGAAGGTAGGCGACAAGGGCATAGACCTGTTTGTGGGTCAGAGATCCGGGACTGTCAAAGGGCATGGCGCGATTGATGTAGTCCCAAAGCGTCGTGGCATAGGGCCAGTAGCTGCCCACTGTCTTCACAGGTGTGGGACTGTCTAGCGTTCCCTTTCCACCCACCAGGGCATCCCCCTGGTCACCACCCTGACCTTCTGAGCCGTGGCAGTCCGCACACCGACGAGTATAGACTTCCTTTCCTTCCACTACCCTACCTTCGCCAGGCGGGAGTTCCTCCCCATCCGGACTGATACTGATGTCCCAACTCTGGATCTCCTCAAGAGTGGGTGATCGACCGACTCCATAGTTGAGTGACTGGCCCATCAGTGGAGACGCGGTCACAATCGCGGCCAGTATCCACCCTGCGAGGATCTTAGATATTGGCATTCTGAACGCTCCCGTCGGATGAGACTTTCCAGGCCGTGATGCCGTTGTAGTGATATCTCGTGTTCAGGCCACGAGCCTCGATCAAGGCTTCGCGGCTGGGCTGGACGTAGCCCGTTTCGTCGATGCATCGTGACCGGAGGGTCACTTCCTGGCCTTCCCATCGCCAGGGAAGCCTGAAACGGGTCAAGGCCACGGGATGGCGTGGCTCCTGGAGCTGGGCTTCCTGCCAGGACTGGCCTTCGTCGATCGAGACCTCAACCGATTCGATCAAGCCACGACCCGACCAGGCCAGTCCAGCGATCTCATAGAATCCCGGGCCTGGGAGTTTGTCTCTTCCCGAGGGAAAGGTGATCACCGATTTGGCCTCCATCACGAAGGTAAATTGCCTTGCCCTGCCGTCGGGCATCAGATCCGTGTATTTGGAGGTCTCCTCCCGCCCCATATAAGGTTGATCCACGACCTTGATGCGTCGCAACCATTTGACGTGGGTGTTGCCTTCCCATCCGGGTACAACCAGACGCAAAGGGTATCCCTGCTCCGGACGAATGGCCTCACCATTTTGAGCGTAGGCGATGACGATATTTTCGATGGCCTTTTCCATAGGGATGCTTCGATGCAGCTTGCAGCCGTCGGCCCCCTCGGCAATGATCCACTTGGCTTCAGGTTGGACACCCACCTCGGAAAGCAACAACGATAGCGCTACCCCAGTCCACTCACTGCAACCGAGCATTCCGTGGCTGCGCTGTACGGTCGGCTCAGGCGTGGTCCATTCACGCCCGCTGTTGCCTGAGCATTCGATAAAATGGATCCGCGATACCGACGGTAACCGAAGAATCTCTTCCATGGTGAAGATCAGGGGGCGATCGACCATGCCGTGAATCAGCAGGTGATGTTGAGACGGATCGATCGTGGGAACACCCGAATGGTGTCGCTCGAAATGAAGAGACGAGGGGGTGAGGATGCCGTGGGAATCCTGAAGAGGTGTCCGGCTGGCGCCCGCTTCCGGAGTATCGGATGGATTGGTATAGCGCACGGACTTCTCGTAGGTGGATCGTTGCCCATAGGGACTGGGAATGTCCCCCAGGGTGCGGGGACCGGAATCACTCACCTCTCCTGAATCGGCACAGGCTCCCAGAACTCCTGCCAGTACCGCACCCGATTTCAGAAATCGGCGACGGCTGGGTTTCGATGAATCCGGCTGAGTTTTTGCGGTGCGATCTTGCATGCTCCTCCCTCTCGATGGTCTTTTTCAAGCATTCTATGGTCGAGCCGACACTGCGTCAAACAAACAGAGCTTGATCAATAATCTGGGAAAAGTCTCCCTGAATTTGTCGATTTACCTTGAACAGCCCTAAGACTTTAAACTACTTTGATAGAGATGGGTGATGATCAGAAATCCCTGAGAAAGTGGGAACTGGAGACTTCCATTCTGTGGAAGGGTGTCGAGCTGGACTCCGTTCTGGACCTGCTGCAGGACTGCCCTATTAAGGAGTTCACAGAAGGTGACGTCCTGATCCAGGCAGGGCAACCCAATGATTTTCTCTACCTCATCCTCTCCGGCCGTTTACGCATCCACCTCAAAGATCTGACGCTTGCCCCCATCGTCATGCTGGAACCGGGGGAGGTTGTGGGCGAAATGTCCGTCTTTGACCGCCAGCCAGCCTCGGCCTATGTGGTTGCCCACGAAGAATCACGCCTGCTGGTGCTGGACCGGGCCACCATCTGGTCTCTGATTGAAATTTATCCCATCGTTGCCCGCAATCTGCTCTTCGTCCTGGCCCAGCGCTTGCGAAGCGGGAACGCCCTTGTTGAAGATTGGCTCCTTGAGAGAGTTTCTGAGTCGGCCTTGGGAGCCTTTCCCTTTCAGTCCTCGGGGGGCCAGGCAAACACGGGTCGGATTGAAGAGGAAGTGGAAGTCGCTCAGACCCCGTGGGAAGGCTCTGAGACAGGCTTGGAGAACCTTCAGCCTCAGGAGGTGCAGGAAAGTTTAGCACCCGTTGAAGAGGAAGTTGAAGCCGAGCGGACGCCGTGGGAAGTCCCCGAGACAGGATTGGAGGAACTGCAGACCCAGGAGGTGCAGGAAAGCCCGGCGTTCGTTGAAGAAGAAGTTGAAGCCGAGCGGACGCCGCGGGGAATTTCCGAGACAGGATCGGAGGACCTTCAGACCCAGGAGGTGCAGGAAAGCCCGGCGTTCGTTGAAGAGGAAGTTGAAGCCGAGCGGACGCCGTGGGAAATTTCCGAGACAGGATCGGAGGACCTTCAGACCCAGGAGATGCAGGAAAGCCCGGCGTTTGCTGAAGAGAAGGCTGAACCCGAGCAGATTGAAGAGGAGATCGCTGAGACGAAGGCAGAAGAATTTCAGCCTCAGGGGGTGCAGGATAGCCGAGTTATAGCTGAAGAGGAATCTGAAGAGAAAGCCTTTAGAGATATCATTTTGGGGGCGATGCCGGAAGAATCTCGGCCTCAGGTGAGCCCGGAGATCGAGGTTTCGGTTGAGGAGGAAATTGAAGCTGAGAGGGTCCGCCAAGCGCTCGACGAGACGAAGCGTGAGGAGACTCAGCCTGGGCAGGTCCGGCAAAGCCAGGTTTTAGGTGAGGAGGACATTGACGCGGAAACGAACAGTCTGTACACGATCGCTGCAGCCTATGTTCTGGAATCGATCCGTCGGGTTGAGCAGAAGAAACCTCCCGAAATAGACAAGGGGAAAGAGCTGGTTCAGCGCATGAGCGATTCCATTGTGCACAGTTCAGCTCTTCTTCTCTTGGCTACCGATCGAAGACAGGACTTTTCCGTGAGCACTCACTGTGTGAATGTGAGTATCCTGTCACTCCGTCTTTCACGGACCCTGGGTTACCTTCTGCAAAAGCAGATAGAGGTGGGGCTGGCAGCACTTTTACATGAGATTGGGGTTGCCAAGCTCCCCGAGCGCATGCTCCAGGAAGGAGGCCAGATGCGTCCGGAGGCTCGGCAGCGCCCGGTTTACGGTGCCACCATCCTGGAAGAGTTGTGCCCGGAGTATGGCTGGCTTTCCAAGACAGTGGGGCAGGTCTACGAACGAGAGAATGGGAGTGGATTTCCTCAGGGATTAAAGGGAGAAGAGATTCGCCAGGAGGCGAAAATATTGGGGATCATGGATGTTTTTGAAGCCTGTATCCATGATCGTCCTCACCGCAAAGCGCTGACCGGTTATCAGTTGCTCGATGCCTTTACCCGTGGAGAGGCAGAAAGCTTTGCGGCCCCCATCGTGAAGGCTTTAATCGAGAGCTTTTCTGTCTATACCTATAATGAATACGTTGTCCTGAATACCGAGGAAATGGGACAAGTCGTGGAGGTCAATTCGGGAAACCTGTGCCGTCCCCTGGTCAGGATTCTTTACGACAAAGAGAGAAGAGCCGTCGAGCAGCCTTTGGAAATTGATTTATCGGAGACACCGTCGCTCTTTATTACCAAGGCTGTCACTTACGATGAATTACTGGAGTTGGCAGAGCCCGATGCCATCCTGTAAGTCAGCCTTGAGCCCTGATGAAAGCACTAAGTAGGCGATCAGGTCTGGCGATCTTGACGCCGCGCGTCCGCTCCTACAAATCCCGAGCCCGCACTTCTCACACCCCCTCTACTGCATCGGCGCAATGATCCGGCCTGACTGTGTTGCGCGACCCGCAAGCGGGTACCCCTCGGCTCCTCAACGTACCATACAGTACGTTTGCGGGGTCCTCGGTCGCGCGTGGCGCAACGCACTCAGGCCGGCCCTTCCGCCGTTTCGTGACGAGCAGGTGTGAGAAATCCGGGCTAGTGCATATAAAAAAGGCAGGAGAAAAAGGGAGTGTCAAAGATATTCACTTCAATAGTTGCCCTTCGCGCCGTTATGGGATCCAAAAAGTGGAGCGGATTCTCCAGAGACGAAGCGCTGGCTGTGTGCTCCAAAATCATGGCATCCCCAACCTTGGCCTGGTCCGACACTTGAAAAGTAAGATAGGCTAACAAGCCGCTGGGAATTGCTTTCCCTTGGCTGCTCGCTATGGTTACTGTGAGCCGTGATTGCTCAGGATTCTCATCGTCAGCTTGCACCGAAGCAGTGGGCTCTGCCTCGACCAGGTCAGCCGACTCACCGATCGTTACTCCTTCGAAGGAAAGCAGAGCGTTAGGGAAGAGAATTTCGCTGACCAGCGTTCCGACTTGAAATTCCTCAGAAGCACCCAGGACAAGGGGCACGAAGACTTGCCTGCCCGGTGCTGAGGGTGGCGGGGAACCGAGTGCCAGGTGAATGACTTCTTCCGGCACTGCAACTTCGAGCTGTTCACCAGCCGTCACTTGAGAGCCAGGGCCCAATAGGATCAACAGAACAATAGCAACGATAAACATGACAACGGACAAGGTCGCAGCAGTGGCCGATTAGTTGGACAGTTGGGCCTCCCGAAAATACTCGGGACCCTTGAAAAGCGCCCGGTCAATGGGCCCGTAGTCGGGGCTGGCGTAGGCAATCTTCCCACCGATTACGGTCAACAACACGTTGATGTCCTGAATCCCCTTGCCGGATACGGCGAAATAGTCTTTATCGATGACGACAAAATCGGCCCACTTCCCCACTTCCAGCGATCCAATCTGATTCTCCTTGAGCATGTAGTAGGCCGCCCACTGAGTGGTCATTTTTAAAGCGGTAATCCGATTGATGGCCTGCTCCGGTCCTAGAGTTTTGCAGGTCTCGATCCCCATCTTGCCCTGCTCAGGGAGTCTGGGGCTAAAACAGGCTTCTCGGGTGACCATCATCTTGATGGATTGAAAGGGTCGTCGATATTCGGCGAAAACCGTGATGGCACCGGCATCCATAAGGCTCTTGGCGGGAATGTGGTACTTCATCCACTGCTCGCCATAGTTTTGCAGCACGTTGTAATTGGCGGTCGGGTTCATGTTGGCGGCGAGAAATCCAGGACTGACGGCCATAACCATCCCGTATTCCACCAGCTTGGGGATCTGATCCGGTCGGACGATGAAAAGATGGTCCAGGGTGATCCTTTTATCTCGAATCTCCTGAACCGTCATCCCCGTCTCTTCACGGATCTCATCAATGATCTCCAGGATAATATCGATGGTTCCATCCGTTCCATGGTATTCGACTCCTCGACCATACTGAATCTGGTCTTTGACGTGGGCTCGCATGACCGGATGGTTAATGCGACAGGTGTCGACACCCGATCTTGCAAATCGGTCTGCCAAAACGGGGTTAATGACGCGGGCTGGCGTGCACAGCCCCGTGGAAGGCGAGTCGATGACTTCTTCTCCAACTCCGAGATTCCACAGATAGGCACTCCCCACTCCCGATATTTCGGGAAATCGCTTGAAGAAGCCCTCCGGATTGTAAAAAGAACCATCGCCATAGAACCAACCGTAGCGTATGGGCATTTCTCCCTCTCGGTCCAGAATAACGAGGGCGTTGATCACAGTTCGGGTCAATCTCGTTCCTATGGTTGTAAATCCGAGAGGAAGTGTTGTGGCCAACATGACCTTCTTGAGCGATTTCGCATAGTCCTTGTCTCTTCCCCTCAACATCACGTCCTTGACGATGAGACTGCTGAGATTGACGCCGTCTCCTTTTAGATCATGATCTGTGAACTTTTTGAAAACCGGTAGTTCATGCTCGATCACCTCCCGGCCCTTACTGTTAAAGAGGATTTGACTGCTGGGGCCTGAGCCGCTCTCGTGCAGCATGAGTGGGTGATCGGGAGCGAAGCGATCCAGCTCAGCCCGGGTAATGTCGCTGAAAAGAATCATGTCCCGGGCCACACGACCCGTAGGGTTGATGATCATCCATTCACCCGGCTCAATCTCCTGAATCCTCTTTTTGATGGCTTCTTCGACCGCCTTCTTTGTTCGCTCTATGTTCGTCTGGGGCGGTATCTGCACTCCGGCAACCTCAGGAAAGTCTGAAGGAACGTAACCGGTGGTGTGACGATGAGCATCAATGAAACCGGGAAGCACCATCCGACCTTTTAAATCCAGCCTCTGGGTCTCAGGTCCAGCAAGCTTGAGGATTTCGTTGTTCTTGCCCAGGGCGATGATGGCCTCATCCCGAACCGCCATGGCTTCAAAGACGTTGCCCGCGTAGGGCGATGGTCCCCTCTTGAGTAGAGGTTTCTCGTCGACTGCGACGATCCTTCCATTCAAGATAACCAGATCGGCATCATGCGCCATGGCCGGCACGCTGGTGCTCGACAGGAATACGATCAAGAACGCACCGGCAAAAAACGTCCTCACGGCCCCTGTTGGAGTGACTCTTTCCTGAGAACTGTTCCTCTTAATCATGTTTGATTCCTCCCTTTCTTTTGTCGATTCTGATGCATGTCACCGCTCAATTCAGAGAGCCATAGGCTATCTTTCCGCCAATAATGGTAGTGAGAACCTGGATCTCTGAAAGATCTTCGTCCGGGATACTCCGGTCTAAAGGGTTCCTATCCAGGACCACCAAATCCGCTAGTTTGCCCGGCTCAATTGAGCCCAGTTTGTCTTCAGCTATCACATACTCGGAGCCTCCCCGGGTCATCATCAGTAGCGCCGTACTGCGGTCGATTCGCTCCCGTGGGCCGAAAACTCTCCCATCCCGGGTTTTTCGCGTGACCAGAATTTCCAGGCTAAACATGGGATGTCTTTCCGGATCGTCGTGAGTGTCCGCGCCATAGGCCAGCTTCACACCCTGATCGATGAGACTCTTGACGGGAAAAAGCCACCGATGAGCGTACTCTTCACCATACACTCGACTCACACTCGCTGCGTAACGGCTCCAGTACTGAACGGGTTGTAAGCTCCAGATGACCCCTAACTCAGCGGATAACTCACGCACATCCGGTCTGATCATCATGCCGTGATCCAAGGCAAAGCGCCTGTCTTTGATGGAACTCTCCAGATTGGCTCTCTTATAGGACTCCAGTACTAGGTCTGTCCCCTTGTCACCGAATGTGTGCAAACCGGTGATCCGATACCCGTATCGGTTGGCAATGAGCGGGGCATCGCGCTCCGGGCTATCCGGTAGATCCCAATAACACATTCCCTCCGGATACATGTCATTGGGTAAAATCTCACGTTTGGGCAAGGTGACACACGAGATCTCTCCTACTCGATCACCATCCTCAGGCATTGGAATCCTGGGTCCATATCCATCGGGATTGCCTATCGTAACACCTACCATCCACATGCGGTCCGTTCCATGTCCTTCCAGGTTTCCGAGCCGTTTTACTTGCCGTTCAAAAAACGGATTGTCACGTCCGATCTCGTGTGCGTACGCCAGCCTGAGAGGGAGTTCACCACCACGATCCAGAAGTGTGTAAGCGGAGATTTCATAGCCCGCCAAACGTGTCGACAAGGTTGTGACCCCGATGGCCACCCATTCATCCAATTCCCGCTTGAAACCCGGAGCCAGAATTTCCGGAGGTATCTGGGGCAACAACTCCCTGTCCATGACCTCGCCCGCTACCCCCAGAAGTCGACCGTTAGGAACCCCCTGCTCGTCTCTAACAAATCCCGGGAGAAGCTTTTCTCCGTAGTTATCTCTCACGACTTCCAACATTTTGGTGTTGACCAGACCCCACCAGCCGTATCCCATTTTGATAAACAGGGCGTGATTCGGAACCACCCGGTCCAGGTCGTCTCGGGTGATCTGCTTCCAGATCTTGAACAACCTCATGTTGGTGCCAATGCTGGTGAAAATCCAATCTCCGGCGGGTACGTTTAGTGCGAACGTTTCGAGGTCCGCCAGGGCTGTTTCTTTCGACTCCCACCTGGCGTTGGTATATTGGATGTGATTCTCTCGCAGAAGCTGGACATAAGTCTCGTTGACCTCTCGGGCAAAGTCACGGTGGCGAAAGGCGTAACTATTGGGGTGAGAGTGGGTGTCGATCACGCCCGGGATAACAGCTTTTCCATCCAGGTCCACTCTAACCGTATGGGGTCCCGCCATCTTCAATATCCGATCATCGCCCCCCACGGCCAGAATTCTGTCATCCCGGATGGCAACGGCCTGCATCACATTGATGGGAGGCCGGTCGCGATCCATGGTCAGTACGGAACCGTTGTAGAAAACGAGGTCGGCGTAGTGAGCCACTTCAGGAGGAAGATCCTGAGCTTGAACAGTCCAAAAGGGTCCAAACATCAGCAGTAAAATCACACTGTAAGATGTAAAGAGCCTGTCAAAAATGTGTCCGGTCTTATTCATCGTGTCCTCCTCCATGCCATTCATGCCGGTTGTCCACCGGTCTGCGGTCTGTGGTCAGCTGTCAGTTCAGCGCCCCGTGAACCACTTCTCCCCCAATGAGGGTGACAAGAACCTGAATCTCGGACAGATCCTCATCAGGGACATTGCTGTCCAGCGGATTCTTGTCCAGCACGATCAAATCGGCCAGCTTTCCCGGCTCCAGCGAGCCCAGTTCCTGCTCACGCAGGACGTACTCGGAGGCCCATCGGGTCATCATCAGAAGTACCGTGGCACGATCCACCTTCTCTCTCGGACCGTACACCTTCCCGTTGGCTGCCAAGCGGGTCACCAGGACCTCGAGATTCCACATGGGTTGGCGCTGCGGATCCGCCCATCGATCGGCTCCGTAAGTGGGTTTGACTCCGCCATCGATGAGACTCTTGGTGGGCATGGTCCAACGCTGGGCCACTTCTTCCCCCCAAACTTGAGCGACCATGGGGGCGAGATCATAAATCATGAAAGGCTGCAGACTCCAGGTCACTCCCAGTTCAGCGGCCTGCTTGATGTTGTCCTGGCTGATCATCAAGCCATGATCGACGGCAAAGCGTTTCCCCATGATCGACTTTTCCTGGTTGGCCTTCTCATAAGCGTCCAGACTCAACACCACAGCTTTGTCTCCAATATTGTGCACACCCGAGATACGATAGCCATAACGATTGGCAATGGCGGGGGCCTCAGCGCTGGGGTCCCCCGGTTCGTCCCAGAAACAGCCCCCTTCGGCACCATAGGCATCCAGTTCGATCTTTCTGATCTTGGTCAAGGTGGTGCAGTTGTTTCCACCCCTGCCGTGGGGTGCTCCGGGTGGATCTCCGTCTGGATTGCCGATCGAGATGCCGATCATCCACATTCGGTCGGTCCCATGTCCCTGTAGACCGCCAAAACGCCTCAGGTACCTCTCTAAAAAGGGATTCAACCTTCCGATCTCATGCGAGTAGGCAAGTCGCATCGGCAGTTGCCCTCGCCGATCCATGTCAGCGTAAGTGGTGATGTAACTCCCCCCCAGACGCGACGATGTTGTCGTGACTCCCAGGGCCACCCACTCATCCATTTCTCTCTTGAACAAGGGCGCCACCAGTTCCGGTGCCACCTGAGGGACCAGTTCTTCGTTGACGGTTTCGCCAATGGCCCCTGATATGCGACCGGTCAGAACGCCTTGATCATCCCTCTCATACCCGGACACATTCTCACCATACGTCTCCGTGATGATTTCCAGCAGCGTTGTGTTGGCGATTCCCGACGAGCCAACCAATCCGGTGATGACAAAGAGCGGGTTCTCGGGCACGGCGCTATCCAGATCGTGTCGCGTAAATTCCAGCAGCGCTTTAGGGCGACTCATGTCCGCATTCACATCGGTGGTAAACATGGTGAAAATCCACTCCTCCGGGGAGGCCGCTTCCGCCGCCCTTCTCAGATCAGCCAGTGCGGTCTCTCGCTCCCGCCATCGCACAGTCACATAGCGGACACCTTGCTGGCGCAGCCCTCGGAGCAAGATGGTTTGGTACTCGCGAGGATGCTTATAGATCGCATATTCGTACAGATGGGCGTGGGTATCGATGATTCCCGGCATGAGAGCCCTGCCCGCCAGGTTCATCCTCTCGGTATCGGGTCCTGCCATTTTCAGGATTCGATCGTCCTCACCCACCGCCAGGATCTTACCGTCGCGAACTGCAAGCGCCTCGGTCACGGTAAAGGGAGGCTGGTCGCGATCCATGGTCAGCACGGACCCGTTGTAAAAAACGATGTCGGCGTAGTGAGCCACTTCTGGCGGAAGATCCTGAGCTTGAGCAACCCAAGCGCAGAAACAGACCACCAGCACAGCGCCGATCATCCAGAGTCTAGAAGACAGAGAAAGGTAGCTCTGATTCATCATAGTAAATACTCCTCTTCAATTCGGACAGGGTGATTCCTGCGGTAACGCTCTTGATTGAAAGGGTGTTGTGCAAAAAAATGGAGAAAAGCACAACGCAGATTTTCACAAACCCCTCCTTCTACTAAGAGTGGCCTACGTTCTTCTCCCTAGGTGATGCGGACGGCTCTTACCCAAACGCTAACACTCGGGGGAGCTAAAGGCAATGGGAGAATGAGGGGACAGAATGAGGGGGCAGTGTCTCCACCTGTGTCCCGCGCCTCCCGCACGAGTCGCGGAAGGTATGGGTTAAAGCCCCCACTCCCATCGATAGAGTGGGGCTTTAACCTCATTTCTCCAACGGATTCATGGCAAGGTAAAGGCGGTAAAAAAACAATGGGTTGAGTAGGCGTGTGAGCTGGCCACCATATGTGGGGTTCAAGTGCCACAAGATAAACAATGGCACTCGATTTGCATTGTTTTCGAGCAAGGGGGAGAGGTTTATCTTCACTCCATCCATAACTTGTCTGTAATGGGAAGGGATTGATTCTTGTCATTGATCCCGGTTGGGGAGGATGCATCGTTATCGAAGTGATCGGTGTTCTCCTGGATCACTCCTCACGGTGGTCGAACCATCAAAGAATCAAAGAAGGAGGTTAAGTATGCTGGCAAAAAGGGTGGCCCTTGATTCCCAAGCCTTGCTGGACACCGATTCGCCGCAATGGGGGAAAGTTGAAGGAGAGAGGGTGAGACTGGCCTTTACTCCCTTGGATCGCCAGCCCAGCGAATATGTCAAGGTAGTCGCAAAACAATGGGATTACGGGGAGACGGATCGGGTCATCCTCAAATCACTGCACAACAGCAAGGAGATCTTCTTCTTCTTGGAGTGGGAGGACGCCAGTAAGGATGTGGAGCTGAAGGACAAGTTCCCTGACGGGGCGGGTCTACTGTTTCCCCTTAAGTTCGACGCTCCCATCGATACCATGGGGGAGAAGGACTGGCCGGTCAATGCCTGGTACTGGAGGGCTGATGTCGGTGGAAGGGGGAGGAGCTTTATGGCTGAGGGGTTGGGCACAACCCAGGAAACGAAAGACAGTCACATCGAAGTGGAGGCCAAATGGACGGATGGCATCTGGCGCCTGGTGATGGCGCGCTCCCTGACAGTGAATGACCCATCGGTACAGTTTGAAGCAGGGGGCACTTACAAAGTGGGGTGTGCGGTGTGGCAGGGATCCAACCGTGAACGGGCCGGATTAAAGTCGTATTCCAATGGCTGGATAGAGCTGGAGCTGGAAGGTTAACAGCAGGAGGGACGATCATGGCTGAAGTGAACAGACAAGTGGCGATGGTACTGGACTTGAATAAGTGCATCGGATGTCAGACCTGCACGATCGCCTGCAAGACCCTGTGGAGCAATGATGTGGGAATGGAGTACATGTGGTGGAACACGGTCAACACCAAGCCTGGTCAAGGAACCCCCAAGGCCTGGGAGGAGATGGGAGGGGGTTTCAAGAATGGCCAGCCGGTGGCGGGAAAGCTTCCCAGCCAGAAAGACTTCGGGGAGGCCTGGGAGTTCAACTATGAGGAGGCCTTCTATGGTGAGGGCCAAGGGGGATCGGCACATCTCAGACCCCGGGGTGAAGCACCCAGCTGGGGTCCCAACTGGGAGGAGGATGTCGGTGGGGGAGAGTATCCGAACAGCTACTTTTTTTACCTTCCCCGCATCTGCAATCACTGCACTCATCCGGCCTGTGCGGAGGCCTGTCCCCGGGCAGCCATCTATAAGAGAGAAGAAGATGGCGTTGTCCTGATCAGTGAACAGCAGTGTGAAGGCTACCGCTTCTGCATGGAGGCCTGTCCCTATAAGAAGATTTATTTCAACGAGATGAAGGGGATAGCTCAAAAGTGTATCTTCTGCTTTCCCAGAGTCGAGAAGCAGGTCGCTCCAGCCTGCGCGCGTCAGTGTCCGGGGCATGTGCGCTATGTGGGCTACCTGGATGATCCAGAGGGCCCGATCTCCAAACTGGTGAGCAAATGGGAGGTGGCCCTGCCGCTACATGCTGAGTATGGGACGGAGCCCAACGTTTTTTACGTGCCTCCCATTGGCCCGGCCACCTTTGACGAAGAGGGGAGGTTCGATCAGAGCAGGCCGAGAATACCCACCGAGTATCTCAGGCATTTGTTCGGGTCCAGGGTCGATCAGGCTTTACAGACCCTCAAAACGGAGATGCTCAAGGCTCGAAGGGGTGAGGAATCAGAGCTGATCGACTTGCTCATTTCCAGAAGATGGTTGGAACAGATGGGTCCCTTCAATCGCGATCCGTTGGAAGTGGAGTTGGTGCAATTGAAGGTTTGAGCAGGAGGTTTCGAATGGAGATCACCCGAAGAGAAGCTCTCAAGTACTTTGGTACGGGCGCAGCCTGCCTTGCCTTGAGTGAGTTCGTGGGGCTTGAGGCCGTGTTGGGACAGGGCACAGAAGGGAGTCTGAGCCGGGACTATGACTATCGCAGCTGGGAGGACCTGTTCAGGAAGAAGTGGATCTGGGACAAGGTTGCTCACAGCACTCACTCGGTCGGCTGTTTTGCCCAGTGTCAATGGAGTGTGTTCGTAAAAGACGGTATAGCCTTTAAAGAGGAACAACTCGAGCATCCCCGGTCCAGTAATCCGGACAACCCTGATCCAGGCCCCCAGGGTTGCCAGCGAGGCGGTTGTTTTACCCATCATATGTACGGGCCGGATCGGATCAAATATCCCCTCAAGCGGGTGGGAAAGCGCGGCGAGGGGAAATGGAAGAGAATCAGCTGGGACGAGGCCTTAACCGAGGCTGCTGACGCCATCATCGATGCCTGTGTCCAGGATGGGCCTCAGTCGATCGTCAACGATCGTGGAGATGAGACGGAATACGCATGGAGGAACCTCTATAAGCTGTTGGGCAATATCCAACCTGATGCCCCGGTCTTGATGGGAGACCATCAGATGGGCAACTATATGACCTTCGGAGCATTTGGCCGCCCACCCAACCGGACTTCTTCTCTATTCGAGGCGGATCTGATTTTCATCTGGCATGCCAATCCCGTTTATACCTGGATCCCTTATTACAAACAATACAGCCAGGCGCGATATCGAGGGGCGGAGATCATCACGGTGGCTCCCGACTGTAGTCCTTCGACGGTTCACGCCGACTACTGGATACCGGTGGAACCCGGCACTGACTCCGCTTTAGCCCTGGGAATGTGTCAGGTACTCCTGGAGGAGAAGCTTTACCCGCCGGAATTTCTCAAGGAGCAAACCGATTTCCCATTCCTGGTGAGGGAAGACACCGGGAAGTATTTGCGAGAGAGTGACCTGCGCTCAAGTGGACAGGAGGATCAATTTTTCCTTTACGACCTCAATACGGATACGGTCGTGAAGGCAAGGAGGGAGACCTTAGATCTGGGCTCTGTCGATCCAGCCCTGGAGGGCCGGTATGATGTTGAGCTTTCCGACGGCGTGAAGGTGCAAGTGCGTCCGGTCTTTGAGCGCCTGAAAGAGATGCTCAACGACTACAGGCCGGAGGTGGCAGCCGAGATAATCTCCAGGCCCTTTGCCAAAGTGCACCCCGATGTCATCCGGGAGGTGGCGAGGAAGGCGGCCAGGGCCAAGACCATGCGATTGGCTCCAGGTACGAATCTTGCCAAATGCTATCACCTCGACTTGCAGCTGAGAAGTATTGCCCTGTTCCTCATTCTGAGCGGCCACGCCAAGGGGGGAGGTCCAACACGCGGATTTTACGGAACTGGTTTTTGGCAAACCTCGGAAATCAGATCCACATTGTGGGAAATTGTCGGCTCCATGGATAAACCGGGTGTGCAGGGAGGTGTCGAAGCCTTCAACAGCAGAAATGCAGGGGTCGAGGAAATCCTGAGAAAAAATCCCACAATGCCCGTCGCCATGGCCTGGCGGGAATGGGACACGGCGCGGATGAAGAAACACTTTATCGTTCCCGCCTGGCAGTGGCTGTATTACCGGGCCGGTTTTAAGGATCGCTGGAACAATAAACAATGGCACGATCCAAGCTACAGAGACTATCAGTCTTATGTGGATGAGGCGAACCGGAAAGGTTGGTACGATGGCTTCATCGGCCCCGATAAAGAGAAGATTCCTATCCGGGATCGAGTGTTCATTTCCGCTGGGGGAAACCACCTGAGAAGAATGACCGGGAGCAAGGTGCTCTTTGATGACTACACCCCCAGTCTTGAGAAGATCATCAAAGTGGATTTTCGGATGAGCGCAAGCTCCCTGTACGCCGATATCGTCCTGCCCTGCGCCGGTTACTATGAGAGGATCCACGTCAGACGAGCCAGGCTGTGGCTTATGGACCAGGCGGTGACTCCAATTGGTGAAGCGAAGTCCGATTGGGCTATCGCCTGTTTGCTGGCCAAATATATTTCAAAAAGGGCCAAAGAACGGGGCATATCGAAGATCCAGGATACAAGACAGGGAACCACCCTGGAGTTGGATAAACTCTATGACCAGTACACGAAAAATGGAGCCTATACGGAGAACGACGAGGCAAAACTCGCCGATGATATGTACCGGATCGGAGCGGAGCTGGGCTTCTTTTCAAAAGGGACGACTCTGGAAGAGGTCAGAAAAAACAAGGGCTTTCCGGGCCGTCCCGACAGACTCCCTGTGGGGCCAGGCGAAGCGAGTGGGATAGCCAGGGAAAAGCTTCCTCACCCCACACTGACTCGAAGAATGCAATTCTATATGGATCACGATTGGTTTATGGAGGCAGGCGAGGAATTACCTGTTCATAAGCCCCATCCGCCTCTGGGAGGTGAGTATCCGTTCCATCAGAATGGAGGCCATGGAAGGGAGTCTGTCCATTCCATCTGGATCGCCAATCCTCTGCTGCTCAGGTTGACTCGAGGGGTCCCCTCTCTGTTCATGAACGGGGAAGTCGCCGAGAATATGGGGATCGAGGACTATGAAGAGGTTGAGGTATACAACGATGCCGGTGCTTACAGGGTCAGGGTCAAACATTCGAGCCTGATGAGACCGAACCAGGTCACCATCTATCATTGTTGGGAGCCCTATCAGTTCAGCAAGGGACACTGGCAAACGGTCAATCCGGGCACCTCAAAACCGCTGATGTTAGTGGGTGATTATGGACATCTGAGTTACACCGGGCGTCGCTGGCAACCCACGGTAGCGCGTCGAGGGGCGAGGGTCAACATCAAGAAGCTCACCTAGTCCAGAGACGGGGAAGATGCGAAAACTTGTCCATGAAGTCAGAGATATCGAATGGAGATCACCCGAAGGGAAGCTT